>CAZAAF010000083.1:3332-5285 GCA_964482575.1 uncultured Verrucomicrobiota bacterium
GCCCAGCTAAACGCGGGGCGGCCGTATTCGTAGAGGAACGACCCACCTTCATAGCCGCCTTCCTCCCACACGCGCCGCGACGGGATGTAGGCGACGAGATCATCGGCATAGCCGCAGACCCATGTACCGGGACCAAATTCCTTTTTGAATCGCAGGGCGTAATCCACCACCGCCTCGCCGCCCATGCCGATGAACAGCATCTCATCGCCCAGCCGCCAGGCGTGGAGCGGATAGGGATACGACGCCGCGAACTTTTCGCCGGTCTCGAGTTTCTTCAACATCCGCGCCGCCCAGCGCGCGCGGATGGCGTTCTTGTTCGTCAGATTCTCCTGCAAGTCCCCGCGCGTGACGACCTTGTCATACGGCAGTTCGACAAACTCAAACGCCGTGCGCAATCCGGGCGTGACGGGCTTCAGGGGTTGCTTCAGGGCGTTCTCGACGCCCTCGGCGAGCATGACGCCGTAACGTTCGCACAACTCCACGCGACGACGCGGCAGGGGATTCTGGTCGGCACCGCAGGTGTTGACGAACATGGCCGTCGCGCCGGGATGGTTTTTTTCCAGGGCGATCTGGGCGAATCCCGGATAATCGCCACACCACTGGGTGAAGCTGAGGGTCGTCGGATGACATGCGTAACCGAACACCACGGCCAGCATCCGGCCGTCCGCGCCGGTGACGACCAGCACGGGCACGGCGTGGTCCACCGGTCCTTTGAGCGGGACGCCCCTCGCCAGCAGGTCGGCCACCTCGGCCTCGCGGTTGTTGCGGCGATTCACCGCGAACGTCGCGCTCCCCTCGCCCATGCGGAGGTTCGCGGGCGCCAGGTTCGCGAGCGCCGCGCCGACCACCTCGACGATCCGGGTTTCCATGAGCGCCGTGTACTCCTCCACCAGCGCGACCTGTCCGGCATCCACCGGATAATAATCCACGAGATCGTCGGTCAACCGCGGACCGCAGTGATTGTGGGCAAAGGCGAGCATGACCTGGTCGCGCGCCAGCCCGTACCGCTGACGGAGCCTCTCGCACGCGCGGTCGCCCATGGCCTTGGGAATGCCCTGAAAGTCCGTGGTGACGAGCACGGCGCGCCGGCCAGCCGCGTCTTCAAGGGCCAGCGCCTTCATCCAGAGGTCGTGCAGTTTGCCCTCGGGCGCGCGCTTCGAGCCGTAGCCCGCCAGCCACACGGGTTTCTCCGGGGTGATCACGGTTTTCGCGACGCCGGCCTTCCACGTTTCCCCGGCGAAACCCGGCAGTCCCAAGGCGAGGGCCGCGGCCAACACAATCCACGTCATCCGGTGTTTCACGACTCGCATCCTCCTTCAAATGTCAGTGCCATCGTAACGCCACGCGCCCAAATCGCGAGCCTAAAACCCGCGTTCAAATCGCCGCGAGCCGGCCTTCGAGATACTGGCGCGAGCGATTGATCTCCGCCGTCACTTCAGCCGCCGTGGGCAGGATCGGGATGCCGCGTGGCGTCGGGTGCATGAAGATTTCCGTGAAGCCCGTGTAGCGGACGGCCTTGAGGGCGGCGAGCACGGGCGTAAAGTCCAGCGTGCCGCGGCCGGGCATCTGCAGCAGTTCCTCCTCCTTCGGCATCGGTTTCAGGCAGCCGCGGCCGTGTTCCCACGCGCAGAACACCTTGATGCGGTTGCCGAGGTCCTTGATCAGGCCGGCGATGACCGCGGGATCCTGCGGCAGATGATACGGCGCCAGTTCCACGCCCAGCGGCAGGTCCTTGCCGAACTCGACGAGCCATCGCAGGGAATCGGGCGCATCGATGAGGTTTTTGCCGTGATTCTCGATGGCGATGGTGATGCCGGCCTCGCCGGCCTTCTCGAGATGGGGTTTGAGTTTCTCGACGAACTCGCGCACGGCTTTCTTCAAATCGTCGCCGGTCAACCCGACCGGACCGACGCCGCCGGTGACGATGACGCTGCCGCCAAACTTTTTCACCAC
>CAZAAF010000083.1:5295-12087 GCA_964482575.1 uncultured Verrucomicrobiota bacterium
TCGTCCTGCAGTTTGAACGGCCCGAGATCGTACCGCGTGCTCACCGCCAGCTTGACGCCGTGCCGGGCAAGCAGTTCCGCCACCTTCTCGTGGCCCATCTCATCCATCTGCTCGCGCTGGGTGCCGTGCCGGCGCGGCCACACGTCCAGAAACGGCGCGCCGGTCTTCGGCGCCTCTTCGATGCAGGTCGCCAGCGACAGGTCGCCGTACATGGCGGACCCCAGGATGTAGTTGAGCTTGAACGACGGTTCGGCCGCCTGAAGGCGCGGCAGGGCGAGGCCGGCGGCGGCGATGGCGGTGCGATGGAGAAAAGTCCGGCGATTCATGGGAGCAAGATTCCTTGTTGCGGAATGATGGACATCGGTGCGGATGTTAGGTAAATGTCGGAGGTCATGACAAGAAGAACTTCCCTCCGTGTCCTGCTCGCCATCACATCGGTTCTCGTCCTTTCCACGCCGGTCCGCGCCGCCGATTCGTCCAAGCCCGCGCACATCGTCATCATGATCGGCGAGGACGAATACAAGACCTGGGAAACGCTGCCGGCGTTCACGAAGAGCGACCTGGAACCGCGCGGCTACCGCGTCACGATCATCCAGGCCGACGCGGCGGAGAAAAACAATTTCCCCGGCCTCGTGCAGGCGTTGCGCGAAGCCGACCTGCTCTTCCTCAGCGTCCGCCGCCGCACCCCCTGCAAGGAGCAGCTCGATGCCGTCCGCGAGTATCTCAACGCCGGCAAACCGCTCGTCGGCATCCGCACGGCGTGCCATGCCTTCGCGCTGCGTCCCAAGGACACGCTCACCGACCCGAAACTCGCGGTGTGGCAGGAGTTCGACCCCGAAGTGCTGGGCGGCCATTACGTGGGCCACCACAAGAACAACATCAACAGAGTCATCACGCTGGCGCCCGGGGCGGAGTCGCATCCAATCCTGAAGGACATCACCGTCTCGAAGCTCGTCGGCAACCACTCACTTTACAAGGTCAGCCCGCTCGACACGACCGCGAAGCCGCTCCTGATCGGCACAATTCCCGACAATCCGTCCGAGCCCGTGGCATGGACACGGCTCTACGGTGCGAAACAGGCGCGGATTTTCTACACGTCGCTCGGGCATGCGGACGATTTTCAGAATCCGGAATTTCGCCGGCTGCTGGTCAACGGCGTCGCGTGGGCCCTGGGCAAATAACGTAGCGCAAGCTCCCAGCTCGCGGAGGCGGCTGCGATCGGCAGGTGGCGTGAGCTTCCAAGCTCGCGCTGTGGCTTCGCATTATCAACGGCGGGCGAGCTTGGAAGCTCGCCCCACTTGGGTTTGTGCCGTGACACGGAATCCGTTGAATCATCGCCGGTCGCGTAGTAGCATGCGCGCCGAGGAAGAAACGAACGCAAACGCCGTCGCTGGAGAACCACTCGCATGATTGCCACCTTCGTCGCTCCAAGGAAATATGTGCAGGGCTGCGGCGTGCTGCAGGAGGCGGGCAGCCATATCGGCAAGGTCGGCCAAAAACCGCTCGTCGTGTGGGACGCGCGCGTCAGGGAACTGCTGGGCCGGACGATGCTCGCGAGCCTGAAGGCGGCGGCACTGGACGCAACGGATGTGGAGTTTCGCGGGGATTCCACCAAGGCCGAGGCGGCCCGCATCGCACAGCTCGCCCGGGAACGCGGCGCGGATGTCATCGTCGCCGTCGGCGGCGGCAAGACGCTCGACACCTCCAAGGCCGCGGCCGCCCAGGCCGGCACGAAGATGGTCACCTGCCCCACCATGGCCTCCACCGATTCGCCCACCAGCTCGTTCACCGTCTGGTATGACGAGAAAGGTGTTTGCCAGGGATTCGAGAGCTGGGGCGTGAATCCCGATCTCGTGCTCGTGGACAGCCAGGTCATCGCGCAGGCGCCGGTACGGGCGTTTGTGGCCGGCATGGGCGACGCGCTCTCGACATGGATCGAGGCCGCGGTTGTGCACCAGACGCGCAGCCAAAACCTGATCGGCGGCATCTCCACACTGTCGGCGCTGGCCGTCGCGCGGCTTTGCTACGATACCGTGCTGGTTCACGGCCTCGATGCGAAACGCGCCGTCGAGCAAAAACAGGTCACGCCCGAGGTCGAGAAGGTCATCGAGGCCAACACGCTGATGTCGGGCCTCGGCTTCGAGAGTTGCGGGGTGGCCACGGCGCACATGATCGCCAACTGCCTGCCGGGCTTCCCCGAGTGCCACGGCCTGATGCATGGCGAGGAGGTCGCGTTCGGCATCATCAGCCAGCTTTGCCTCGACGACGCCATGCCCGTCACGGAAACGCACCGGATCGTGGACTTCATGATCGCCGTCGGCCTGCCGGTGACGTTCGCCGACATCCATCTCGAGGGCGTCACGCGTGAGAGGCTGAAGGCCATCGGCGACATCTGCGCCGGCCCCGGCTCGCTCTGCCACAACCATCCCTTCAAGGTCACCAGCGACAGCGTCGTGGACGCCATGCTCGCCGCCGATGCGTTAGGGAGGGAAAGGAAAAAGAAGATGATTGCGCAGCTCTCGTAGCCGCCAACGTAAGGAGGCGGCGACGATCCTAAGTCAGGCCGTTTGACCATGCTCACTTCACTTGAAAAGGCCGTACTGGACATGATGCTCGACAAGCCGGGCAAGGAGTTCGAAGCGATTCGACAGCAGTTGGCCCACGCAACAGTTGGCGCGCGAAAGTTCAGCGGCGTTGGTTTTTTTACGGATTTTGTCGTGCCCTCTGATGCTTCCGTCTGCCGTGATTTGCCGAATATGGAAATTGGTGGTGTCGGAGCAGAGTTTCCAGACTTGAAACATGGTGCAGGGTTTGTGCTTTTCATCCGTGATGGTGTTGTCAGCATGTTGGAAGGTTTCACCTATGACGAGCCGTGGTCGGATAAAACAGATGAGTTTAAACTTTTCAAACACCACGCGGCTTAACCAGCCACCGGCTCCGCCTCCTTACGTCGGCGGCTACTCAATATGAGCTACCTCGTAGGCATTGATCTCGGGTCCACCAGCCTCAAGGCGGTGATTTACGATCTGGCGGGGCACGCCGTGGCCCGGGCGAGCCGGCCGACACAGGTGTTCCATCCCGACCCGGCGCATCCCGACTGGGCCATCTGGAAACCGGAGCAAATCTGGGGCGGGACGGCGGAGGCGCTGCGCGAGGCGGTGAGCCGGCTCGACGATCCGAAGAAAATCCGCGCCGTCGCGGTCACCGGCATGGGTATGGACGGCGTGCCGATGGACAAGGACGGGCGCTGGCTTTACCCATTCATCAGCTGGCACTGCCCGCGGACCGCGCCGCAGCACGCGTGGTGGCAGGAGCACATCGGCGCGGAAAAGCAGTTTGCCATCAGCGGCACCCCGCTCTGGGCCATCAACAGCGCGCTCCGCATCCTCTGGATGCGGGAGCATGAGCCGGCCATCCTCGACCGGACCGACAAATGGCTGCTCATCGAGGATTTCGTCAACTTCATGCTCTGCGGCGTGCGTGCCACCGACTACAGCATGGCGTCGAACACGCTGCTGCTGGACCAGCGCACTCGCCGCTACTCGGACGAGCTGCTGCGTCTCTCCGGCATCGAGCGGCGCTGGCTTTGCGATCCCCTCCCCAGTGGCACGCCGCTCGGCGAGGTCCATGCACCGGCGGCGGCGGCCACCGGCCTGCCGGCGGGCACGCCGGTGATCCTGGGCGGACACGATTTCCTTTGCGGCATGCTGCCGGTGGGCGCGTTCAAGCCGGGCATCGTGCTCGACGTGATGGGCACCTGGGACATCGTCACCGTGGCCATCGAGCAACCGGTGCTGACACCGGCGGTGCAACGGATGGGCTGGTGGATTGACTCGCATGTGGCGCGCGACATGTATGCGGCGATGGGCACCGCCGTGTCGGCCGACATGCTGGAGTGGTTCCGGCATGAATTCCGCCAGCCGGAAAAGGCCCAAGCCGACGCCGGCGGCGGGAAGGACTGGGATTACCTGATGGCCGCCGCGGAAGCGTCGCCGCCCGGCGCGCACGGTGTGATGTTCCTCCCGCACATGTCCGGCTGCACGATCCCCGCGCCCGACCCGGCCTCGAAGGGGGCGTTCATCGGCCTGCGCAATGTGGCGACGAAGGGCGACATGATCCGCGCCGTCGTCGAGGGGCTGAACTACCAGTTCCTGGACATCATGGCCGGGCTCGAAGCCGCCGTGGGCGTGCAGCCGCAGAAGCTGCTGGCGGGCGGCGGCGGCACGAACAACCCGTTCTGGATGCAGAACCGGGCCGACATGGCCGGCCGCGCCATCGAAGTGCCCGCCATCGAGGAAACAACGCCGCTGGGCGCGGCGATCCTTGCGGGCATCGGCGCGGGCCTCTACAAGAACGAGGAGGATGCGTTCCGGCAGGTGTATCGTCCCGGCCGCGTGTATGAGCCGGACCTCCAGCGAACGGCATTCTACGCGGAGCGGTTCGGGATCTTCCGGAAGATGTACCCAGCGTTGAAGGAGATTAACGCGGCGTTGTAACCGCCGCACGGCCTCGCAGCACGCGTTCAGTCCAGGCCGTGGATGGACGCCTTCTTCACTTCCTGCTCCTTGCGCGCGTCATCCCAACGCAGCCACGGCGCGACGATACCGGCCAGTTCGCGCAGGACCGGCTCGCGGGCGTCGCCGAGCAACGCGATGAGACTGCGCCGGCAGACAAGGTCACCGAGGTGCTCGACGTATTCATTGGCAACGATCCATTCGATCTCGCCGATAGTGTAGGATGGGAGTGAATTCAGCGGACGTTCCTTCTCCAGCGAGACCGAGGCCGCATAAGTTTCCGCGGTGGTGCCGTAGCGCTCCAGCAACGTGATGACGCGACGCTCGTCGAGCCCGGTGTCCAGCGCCACGCGGCGAATCCACTCGACCCGGCGGGTTGGGTCGGCGGGAAAATCCCTGCCGCCGCCGATGGGCGTTGTCTCGGTGGAACATTTCCTGCCCGCACCGAGCTGCAGCAGGATTTTGTCGGCGACCTGTTCGGCGAAGGCGCGGAAGGTGGTCCACTTGCCGCCGATGAGGCTGTAAACCGGGAAGGACCGGCCTCCTTCCGGCGCATCGACGCGGATGGCGTGGCCCCGGCTGACCGTGGCGGTGACATCCGCGCCGGAGCGCGGCAGCGGGCGCACGCCGCAAAAAGTGAACACGATCTGCTCGCGCGTGATCGTCACGCCGGGGAAGACGCTCTGCAGCGTCGTGAGCATGTAGTCCACCTCGGTCTCGTCGCAACGCACGGCGTCGGCGTCCTCCACGCGGATGTCGGTGGAGCCCATGATGACCTTGTCGAGGAACGGGAAGACGATGCAAACACGGCCGTCGTCATACTGGTAATACACCATCCGGCCATCGAGCGCGCGGTGGAGATCCTTGTTGTCCACGACGAGGTGCGAACCCTTGGTTGGCCCCATGTAGCGCGTCGCGAGACCGAGGGCGGCGTTGGTCTTGTCCACCCAGCCACCGGTGGCATTGACCACCACGCGCGGCCGCACCGCAATGGTCTGGCCGGTGATCTCGTCCTTCAACACGACGGCATCCTCCTGCACGCCGGCGACGGAGACGTAGTTGAGCGCGTGACAGCGCGGTTCGGCGCGGATGGCGTCCTGGATCAATTCGATGCAAAGCCGCTCCGCCTGTGTGATCCACGCGTCCCAGTAGGTGGCCGTCGCGACGATGTCCGTCCGCAGTCCGGGCGTCGCCCGCAACGATTCCTGTTTCCCGTTGACGAAGTGGCGCGGCGTCCTCGGGTTCCTGCACGTCACGAGGTCATAGAACGTGAGCCCGCAATGGATGGGCACGACGCCGCGGCTGCCGGGCGCCAGATCGAACCCCAGGAAGATGAGCGCGGATTTGACCAGTCCTCCAAACCACGAGGTCAGCGGGATGGTGGTCTTCAGCGGCGCGACGTAATGAGCCGCGTTGTCGAGCAGGCGGTTGCGTTCCCGCAGCGATTCCCCGACGAGATGGAACTCGCGGTTCTCCAGATAACGCAGCCCGCCATGGATCATCCGCGAGGACTTCGAGGTCGCGCCGGCGGCAAAGTCGCTCTTGTCCACCAACAGGCAATCCACCCCCTGCAGCGCCAGTTCGCGAAACAACCCCGCGCCATTGATGCCGCCGCCGAGGATGAGCACGCTCACCTGCGGGATGCGATCCGTCTCCTCGTGCCGCAGCGCGGCCATCACTTGTTCACGTGATGTCATACGGTTTTCCAATACGAGAATCCAGCGCCGCCCACAAGCCGATACTTCACGGCACGCTCTCGCGCTTGGACCGGCGGAACTCGCGCGGGGAGAGGCCGGTCTCGCGCTTGAAGGCCTTGGAAAGATGGAAGGCGTCGCTGAAACCGAACTCGCGCGCCAGTTCCTCCAGCTTCGCATCGCCGCGGGCCAGGATGAGTTGCACCCGCTCCAGGCGCTTGCGGTTCACATACCGCATCGGCGGGACGCCGAAGAGGCGGGCAAAGAGCATCGAGAAGTGCGATTTCTCGTAACAGGCCACGCGCGCCAGATCCGGCACGGCAATGACGCGGCCGAGGTTCTCATCGATGTATTTCAGGACCGGCAACAGTCGCCGCCGGCCTTCGCGGAGTTCGCGCTGCATCGTCGGGGGCGGGTCGTGGAAGAACGGGGCGATCAGTTGTAGCAGCAGGCCCATGCCCTCAACCTGGTCGGCGGCGCGCTGGCTCCCGGCCGTCTCCAACAGGCGCCGCATCCGGGTCTCCAGCCGCGCGAGGTTCTCCGGCTTCCGCTCGACGTGGGATGGCAGGTAGTCAAACAGGTCC
>CAZAAF010000084.1:0-12038 GCA_964482575.1 uncultured Verrucomicrobiota bacterium
GTGCCGGTCAGCATCTTCCTGATCTTCGTGTTGTTGTTCGACGCGTTCAAAAACGTCCGCGACGCCTTGTTGATCCTGTTGAACGTGCCGCTGGCGCTGATTGGCGGCATCTTCGCCCTGCTGATCGCCGGCATGCCGCTGAGCGTTTCGGCGGCGATTGGTTTCATCGCGCTCTTTGGGCAGGCCGTGCTCAACGGGGTGGTGATGCTGAGCTATTTCAACCAACTGGTGGCCGACGGCGCGAGCGCCTACGAGGCGGTGGTGCAGGGCGCGCAGGCACGGTTGCGCACGGTGCTGATGACCGCCCTGCTGGCCATGCTCGGCCTGCTGCCCATGGCGCTGTCGCATGGGATCGGTTCCGAGACACAGAAACCGCTGGCGATTGTGATCATCGGCGGCCTCATCTCCGCAACCTTGCTGACGCTATTTGTGCTGCCAGTGCTTTATTACATCTTCCAATCCAAGGCATACACCGGCTCACCGAGTCCGGTTCCGACAATCGGCAGCAAGGGTGGTCCGCAACCGGTTTAGAAGGTCAACGCCATGGCAAACGTGAACGCCCGGACACCCTCCACTCCACGGCAACGTCTCACATCCCCCAACGTCTCCGGTGACGTTGCCAGATTTCCAATAATGATCAGGGCTCGTGTCCGAGGGAAAGACGTCCTCCAAGACACCGGCCAGTGATCCAGGACGACAAGACCTTCGGGACAGTCCATGGAATCGACGCCGGACAAAACGAAGAAGAGCGTTCTCATAGTGGACGATCATCCCCTGGTCCGGGAATGGCTGGCCGCCCTGATCCGCCAGCAACCCGACCTGACGGTGAGCGGCGAGGCCGAAACCGCCGGCGCGGTGTTTCAAACCATCCTTCGATCGCGGCCCGATGTGGCGGTTGTGGACATTTCGCTCAAGGATCGGTCGGGCCTGGAACTGATCAAGGAGATTACAGCGTTACACCCTTCAATCGCGGTCATTGTTCTGAGCGTTCACGATGAGAAGCTCTACGCCGAACGCGCCTTGCGGGCCGGCGCCCGCGGTTACATCATGAAGGGGGAAAGCGCCCGGAACATCATCGACGTCATCCGGCACGTGCTGGCTGGCAGGATTTGCTTCAGCCGGCGGATGACTGCGATCTTCATGGAGAGATTTCTGGACGGCCATGCACTCGCCGGCGGTTCAGCGACCGAACCTCTGAGCAAGGAGGAACTGGAAACGGTCCGGTTGATGGGGCGGGGACTGTCCATGCAACAGATTGCCGACACGCTGCACGTCAACCTGAGGACGGTCCAGACCTGTTGCGCCCGCATCCAGGAGAAGTCCCGCTGGGACAGCGCAGCGGAGCTGGTTTGGAAAGCCGTCGGCTGGCCGGAAAACCCGGCAACAGAATAAACCGGCGGGTGCGATTTTGCTGGCACGCAACCGGGGAATCGGCAACATGGCGGTCGAGCCATGAGCACCCCGACTTCACCGACGCCGCCCCAACGCCTGATTTCCCTCGACGCCTATCGCGGCTTCGTCATGTTCCTGATGATGGCCGAGGTGCTGCGGCTGCGCCGCGTGGCCGAGGCGCTGCCGGGGAGCGACTTCTGGAAATTCCTCGGTTATCACCAATCGCATGTGGACTGGGTGGGCTGTTCGTTGCACGACCTGATCCAGCCGTCGTTCTCGTTCATCGTCGGCGTGGCGCTGCCCTTCTCCATCGCCAACCGGATGGCGCGCGGGCAGACGCAGTTTCGGCTGTCCGTCCACGCTTTCTGGCGCGCGCTGATTTTGATTTTGCTCGGCGTGTTCCTCCGCTCGACCGGGACCGACATCACGAACTGGACGTTTGAGGACACGCTGACCCAGATCGGCCTCGGTTACGGTTTTCTGTTCCTGCTCGGGTTCCGTCCGGTGCGCGACCAGTGGATTGCGTTCGCGACGATTCTCGTCGGATACTGGCTGCTGTTTGCATTTTGGCCGCTGCCCGGCGCCAACTTCGATTGGAAGAGCGCCAACGTGACGCCCGACTGGCCATACAGTCTCACCGGCTTTGCCGCGCACTGGAACAAGAACACCAACCCGGCCTGGGCGTTCGACACGTGGTTCATGAACCTGTTCCCGCGCCTCAAGCCGTTCACCGGCAATGCCGGCGGGTACGTGACGCTGAGTTTCATCCCGACACTCGGCACGATGGTCCTCGGGTTGCTCGCCGGCGAGGTGATGCGCAGCGGGCGTGCACCGTGGGCCAAGGTGCGGTGGCTGGCCATCGCGGGTGTCCTCGGGCTGGTGGCGGGCGAGCTGCTCGGCTGGCTCGGCATCTGCCCGGTGGTGAAACGCATCTGGACGCCGGCCTGGGTGCTGTTCAGCGGCGGTTGGTGCCTCCTGCTGCTGGCCGCGTGTTATGCGGTGATTGACCTGCTGAATTGGAAAACCTGGTCGTTCCCGCTCGTTGTCATCGGCATGAATTCCATCGCCGCCTACTGCATGGCGCACCTGTTCGAGGGCTTCATCTTCAAGAATCTGAAGACGCATCTGGGCGCGACCATCTTCAAGGTGTTCGGTGCCGCCTACGAGCCGTTGCTGCACGGGGCGGCGGTGTTGCTGATGCTCTGGATCATCCTGCTTTGGATGTACCGGCGGAAGATTTTCCTGCGCGTCTGAATCCGGGCGCCGGGCGATGAGTTGACAAAACGCGCAACCGGGTCTTTTGTCAGAAGCACACCGCCCGGGGCGGCGTGAGCCATGGACAATCACTCGACCAACCCATCTTCAGGAGGTGTACCGACGCCGGAGTCGGGGGACAGCGTGTCGTTGGGCGAAGTCCACGGTTCCGTCGCGGTCCCCTCCCCCCAAGCAGGGTTCTGGCAACAATGGAAGGCGTTCGTCGGGCCGGCTATTCTGGTCAGCGTCGGCTACATGGACCCCGGCAACTGGGGCACGGACCTTGCCGCCGGCGCGCAGTTCAAGTACGGCCTGATGTGGGTCATTGGTCTCGCCAGCCTGATGGCGATTTTCCTCCAGATCATGGCCGCCCGGCTGGGCGTGGTCACAGGCAAGGACCTGGCCCAGTGTATGCGCGACTGGTATCCCGCCTGGACACGCTGGCCGAACTGGGCGATGTGTGAGCTGGCCATCGGGGCGTGCGACCTGGCCGAGGTGTTGGGCAGCGCCGTGGCCATCAACCTGCTGTTCCACATCCCGCTGTTCTGGGCGGTGGTCATCACCGCCTTTGACGTGCTGCTCCTGCTGGCGCTGCAAGGAATGGGCATGCGGATGATCGAGGCCATCGTCTCGGTGCTGGTGGCAACGATCGGGGGATGCTACTGCATCGAGATCTTTGTGCTGCCGCAGACCACCCGCCCGGATTTCCTGGAAATGGGCCGCGCGCTGGTGGTGCCCACCCTGTCACAGCCCGGGATGCTCTATGTGGCCATCGGCATCATCGGCGCGACCGTCATGCCGCACAACCTGTATCTGCACTCGGCGCTGGTGCAGTCCCGCAAGTTCGACCGCACGGAACCGCAGGCGGTCCGCCGGGCCATCGCGTTCAACGCGATTGACGCCACGGTCGCCCTGACGATCGCGTTCCTGGTCAATGCCTCCATCCTCGTGTTGGCGGCGATGGTTTTCTACGGCAAGCAAAGCGTCGTCGTGGCCGGCGGCCAGGTGGTCAATTTCAGCCCGGACAGCGACTGGATTCGCGTCGCCCACCTCACCTTGGCGCCGTTGCTGGGAACGGCGGCGGCGAGCACCCTGTTCGCCGTGGCGTTGCTGGCCAGCGGCCAGAGCAGCACCATCACCGGCACGCTGGCCGGACAGGTTGTGATGGAAGGCTTTATGCACTGGCGGATGCGGCCGTGGCTGCGGCGGATGGTCACGCGCATGCTGGCGGTCCTGCCGGCCATTGCCATCATCGGCATCCGCGGCGAAGGCAGCGTCACCGACCTGATCAATCTCAGCCAGGTGATCCTGGCGCTGCAACTGCCCTTTGCCATCTTCCCGTTGCTGCACTTCACCTGCTCGCGCCAAAAAATGGGGCCTTGGGCGAACGGCTGGTTCTTGACCGTCGCGGGCTGGGCCAGCGCGCTGCTGATCACCGGGCTGAACCTCTACGGATTGCCCGACTCGCTCAAACAGGCGTGGCACATCATCGTGGGACATTAAACCATGAAACATTGTGATGGATTCGCGGGTCGCCGTCAGTTCAAGCTGTCGCCGGAATAAGGAGCCGCCATGTATCAAAAAATCCTCGTTGCGTTGGAGAACGGCCAGGCCGACAGGAGCCTGCTGCCGCACATCGCCGAACTGGCGAAGCTCCACCACTCGAAGCTGCTGCTCGTCCACGTCGCCGACGGCTGGGTGGCGCGCAATTACGACCGGCTCCAGCTCCGGGAATCGCAGGAGATGATCGAGGACCGCGCCTATCTCGACGACACGGCGAAACAGTTGCGCCAGCAGGGGCTGGCGGTCGAAACCTTCCTCGCCCTGGGCGACCCGCCCGCGGAAATCCTCAAGACCGCCCAACGCGAGCAGTGCGACCTGATCGCGATGACCACGCACGGCCACCGGCTGCTGGCCGACCTTTTCTATGGCAGCACCATCGAGCATGTCCGGCACCGCTCGATGATCCCATTGCTGATCGTCCACGCGGGAAGCCTCAAGGAAGGTTGACGTAATGGGTCAGTCTTTTTGGGGAAACCCATGGTGGGGCGAGACTCTGTCGAGCCTGCGTTGGAAAAGCGGAGTCTCGCCCCACCATGAACCGGTGACCCATTACGGGTTGACCGCCATTCCCGTCTTGCTGGCGACGGGGCGGCGGCGTTAAGTTCAGCGTCATGAGCGATTCTGGAATACCCGAATTCCCGGTGGCGCGGCCCCGCCGCCTGCGCGCCACGCCCGCCCTGCGCCGTCTGTTGCGCGAGACGCGCGTCTCCGCCGACAGCCTCGTGATGCCGCTGTTCGCGCGGCCCGGCAAGGGCGTGCGCCGGCCCATCGCCTCCATGCCGGGCAACTTCCAGCTTTCGGTGGACGAACTTGTGAAAGAGGCGCGCGACATCCACAAGCTCGGCGTGCCGGCCATCCTGCTCTTCGGCATTCCCGACAAGAAGGACAAGAAGGCCAGCGGCGCGTATGCGAAACACGGCATCGTCCAGACCGCCGTGCGCGCGGTGAAGGACGCCGTGCCGGAACTGGTCGTCATCACCGATGTCTGCAACTGCGAGTACACCAGCCACGGCCATTGCGGCATTGTCCGCAAACGCCGCGACGGCGTGCTCGACGTGGACAACGACGCCACGCTGGAGCTGCTCGCCAGGAGCGCCGTCAGCCACGCCGAAGCCGGCGCGGACATCGTGGCGCCGAGCGACATGATGGACGGCCGCGTGGCGGTCATCCGCCTCGCGCTCGACGGGGCGGGCTTCGAGCAGACACCCATCATGAGCTACGCGGCGAAGTTCGCGAGCGGCTTCTACGGGCCGTTCCGCGACGCCGCGGAGAGCCCGCCGCAATTCGGTGACCGCCGCACCTACCAGATGGACGGTGCCAACGGCGACGAGGCGATGCGCGAGGTGGCGCTCGATGTGGCCGAGGGCGCAGACATTGTCATGGTGAAACCGGCGCTGGCCTATCTGGACCTCGTGCGCCGGGTGAAGGAGCGGTTCGGCCTGCCGACGGCGATTTATAACGTCAGTGGCGAGTTTGCGATGGTGAAGGCCGCCGCGAAGAACGGCTGGCTCGACGAACGCACCATCGTGATGGAACTCATGACCGCCTTCCGCCGCGCCGGCGCCGACATCCTCATCACCTACTGGGCCAAGGACGTGGCCCGCTGGCTGGCGGAGTAGGAAGGGCGGACGATCGAGGCAAAGG
Source organism: uncultured Verrucomicrobiota bacterium (assembly GCA_964482575.1). Lineage (GTDB taxonomy): Bacteria > Verrucomicrobiota > Verrucomicrobiia > CAIQCK01 > CAIQCK01 > CAIQCK01. The sequence continues at coordinate 5,854 of CAZAAF010000084.1, forward strand.
CGCCATCGATGAAGGTGGGGCGAGACTCTGTCGAGCCTCCTTTCTATGTCATTGCCCCGCACGGACAAAGGCTCGACGGAGTCTCGCCCCACCATCCAAGAACCGGCACGAGTCCACGGGCCTTGGCGAGACTCTGCGACCTTTGCGTCTCTGCGTTGAAATCCACTCCTTCCCCGGACTCCCCCTCTTGACTTCCGCGGGTTGAGACTCCAACCTCCCTGCAAGAACACATGAAAGTTGAAGATTTCAGCAAAGAAATTGCCGATGCCGTGAAAGCCTACGAGCATTACATCGTCTGCATCGACAAGACGCCCGACGAGTTTTTGCAGAGCGTGCAGTCGCTGCTGGCCAAGGCCCTCAAGGTGTATGAAAACCGCGTGCCCGGCCTCAAGCACGGCATCGCGCTCGATTCGCAGCTCACCATCATTCTCAGCGAGCCGCCGGAACCGGCGGTTCCCGACCGTCCGCTCTGCGGCATCTACTTCAACCTGCACACGCCGTATCGCAAGCGAAGCGCGCCGGCGAAGGCGAAGTCGTAGAGCCGCGACTCAAAGCAAAAGACGCAGAGGATGCGGGCTGCCTGCCCGTCCCCTGCGTCTTTTGTCATTACTGAGCTTCTGCTTCTGCGTTGAAATCAGCCCTTGGCGGCGGCTTCCACACCGCCCGCCTCGGCAAACGCCTCCGCCAGCACAGCGAGGCTCTCGTCGAGTTGCTTGGCAGTGATGACCAGCGGCGGGGCGATTTTCACCGTCGCGCCCCCGAAGCCGACCGGCGCAAACATCAACAAGCCCTTCTTGTAGCAGAGATCCACCACGCGGAAGGCGAGGTCGCCATCGGGCTCTTCGCTGCCAGCCTTGACGCACTGGACACCGGCCACCAGGCCCTTGCCGTGCACGACGGCAATGCGCGTCGGGTGCGCCTTTTGCAATTTCGCGAGACCGGCGAACAGGCGGGCCCCCATCTTCGCCGCATTGCGGACGAGCCGCTCGCGGTCGATCAACTCGAGGTTGGCGATGGCGGCGGCGCAACAAATCGGGTTGGCCGAGTGCGTCGAGGTCATCGAGCCGGGAGGATAGAGGTCCATCACCTCGTGGCTGCCGAGCAGGCACGAGAGCGGCATCGAGCTGCTGATGCCCTTGCCGCAGCAGATGAAATCGGGCCGGATGTCGTAGTGCTCGAACGCCCAGTACTTGCCCGTGCGCCCGAAGCCGGCCTGCACCTCGTCGCACACCAGCAACGCCTTGTTGCGGTCGCACCACGCGCGGAGTTTCTGCATGTACCCGGCCGGGGCGAAACTCGCGCCGCCGCCCTGATAGCTCTCGACGATGACGCCGCAAACCAGTTTTGGATCCACGCCGGCGGCGGCGAGCTGTTTTTCAAAAAACTCGAAGCTCGAGTTCTTGCAGCGGAACCCGTCGGGGAACTCGACCTGCACGAAGGCCGGATCGAGATTGCCAATCCACGCCTTGAGGCCTGGAATGCCGCCGACCTGCTGCGCCCCGAGCGTGCGGCCATGGAATCCGCGCGTAAAGCTGACCATGATCAGCTTCTTCGGGTCCGTCTGCCGGCCGCGCGTGCGGCAAAGCTTGATGGCGCACTCAACAGCCTCGCTGCCGGTGGAGAGCAGGAAGCACTTGTCCATGCCCTTCGGTGCGCGCTCAACGAGCATCCGCGCCAGCTTGCCGCGGAGCTTGTGCGGGAAAAGATAACTGTGGAGCAGACCGCTCTTGGCCTGCTTGACGACGGCGTCCACGATGGGCTTGCGGCCGTGGCCGGCGTTGGTCACCAGCACGCCGCTGGACCAGTCCAGCCACCGGTTACCCCACCAGTCTTCCACGATGGCACCGTCGCCGCGCTTCCAGACCACCGGCGGCATGCCCTGCATCGATTGCGGTTCGTAGCGGCGCATCTCCTCGAGAATCGGCAGCGACTGCGGCACCGGCATCCGGGTGCGGATGCGGCGGAACGGGGTGGAGACTTTCGGAACAGCAACAGGGGTGAGGTCGAATTGTGGCATGGGGGTCCGGGGTTGAAGGTTGATGAATTGGCAACGCGTGATTCGTGTTCGGCAGTTCTTTAAAAAGTCGTTCCTTAAAGCTTCAATTTCCTCGCGTGATGAAACCGGAATCTTAGAACAAACGCGCCCCGCATACAACAAAATCAACGCCGTTCACCATACCCGGCGGTATTGTCTCGAAATCGATGACGCCCGGTGAGGGCACCGGGTCTGTATCTCTTCCCGATGTCTTTGGGCCAACACGCCCCGCACCCTGGCACTGGCAAAATCGCGTGGAAGACGTACATTGGTGTGGCGGGTTGACTTCTTACACTCATGCGTACGATGGGCATCCAAATGTTCCTGGTCGTGGCGCTGGGCACGGGGGCTGTGTTGGTCCACGCGGCGGGCCGTCCGGAATCCATGCTCCCCCTGGACAAGCTCGACGCGGCGGCGCTGGCCCGCGTCCGGCAGGTGGTGCCCCGCTACACGTTTTACCACAAGCTGCACACACCGTACGGCGAGTTCCGCGCCCGGCGCGACGTGTTTGAATACCTGGGCGATCATCTCGACCTGACCTCCATCCTCGGCCAGCAGCTTCAGGTTGTCACCTTCCGCAGTGAGCGCATGCCGGACGGGAGTTTCTGGGCGGACAACCACGCGGGCGCGAGAGGGTTCCTGTGGCCGTTGTACGCCGCACCCGGTGAACGGCTGTTCTTCGTGCATGGGAGCGACCGCAGTGGCGACGCCGTGGAGGGCAGTTCGATCGTGTACGTCCGGTATCAGGAACCGGAACCGGGCCTCATCCGATGCGAGGTACATGCCTTCGTCAAGTTGAAGACCTTTTTCCGGAAATTCCTGGCCGGGTTGTTCCTGCCGCTGGTGACCGGCACGGTGAACCAGCGTTTTGGCGAGGTGCTCGCGATCCCCGTGCTGGTGAGCGGGGAAGCCACCCGGGACCCGGACAAGATCCAGGCAGTGATGGACGCGATGCCGCCGGAGGATGCGGCGAAACTGAAGGAGTTCCGGGCGCTTTTGGGTCGACCGGCATCACCGGGCCCCTGATCGCGCTCATTGTGGCGGAATCTTCTTGCCGCGCTCTGGCCGCTGTGGTGTCGTGGACACCACCATGTCTTTGCGTTCCACGTGTCGCCACACCCTGCTCGTTGCGGTGTTGACCGTTACCGCCGGCCGGGCGGCGGCGGTGGACGTGCCCGAATCGCTGATCCCGTTCGACAAACTCGATGCGGCGGCGAAGGAGCGTGTACGGCAGGTGGTGCCGGGCTACACGTTTTACCGCAAAGTGAATCTGCCGAAACCGCAGATCCACTCGCGTTACGACATCTTCGAATATCTCATCAACAACTTCGACCAGTGCTCGATCGTGGCGCAACAGCTCAAGGTGGTGGAGTACCGCAGCGAACGGCGGCCGGACGGCGCGTTCTATGCCGACAACCACAAGGGCGCCAAGGGCATCATCTGGCCGCTGTATGCCGCGCCGGGCGAACGCCTCTATTTCGCGCACGGCGAGGACAAGAAGGGTGAGCCGGTGGCGGGTTTCGCCGTGGTGTTGTTCCGCTACCGCGAAACCAAGCCGGACACCATCGCGTGCGAACTGCACGGGTTTGTGAAGGTGGACAGTTGGATGCAGCGGTTGTGCGCGCTCTTTTTCCTGCCGTTCGTCACCTCCACCGTGGACAAGCGGTTCAGCGAACTGGTGGATGTGCCGCTGGCGGTCAGCGAAATGGCCACGACCGATCCCGCGAAGGTCTTGCAGGCCATGGACGCGCTATCGGCGGAGGATGCCGCGAAGGTGAAGGATCTCCGCCTCCTGTTGAAAGGAAGGGAAACGAAGCCGTGAGCACCGCCCGCCTGCCGTTTGCCGGGAACGAGACGCTCTTCGGTCGCGACGGCACGGAGGGCATTGTGGCGGTCGAACTTGTGCCGGGCGAGGACAGCGCGATGCGCGTGTTCCTGCGCGAGGACGGCCGGCTCAAGAGCGTGGCGCAGCCGTTCCAACCCTTCCTCTGGCTCACGGACGCAACGTTCCTCAACACCTGGTCCGGCAAGGCGGAGGTGGAATCGCTGGGAGGCAGCGGCGACTTCCGGTCGCTCGCCACGTTCCGGTCGTGGTCGGATTTCCAAGCTGCGCGCAAGCATCTGCTCGACACCACCGGCGCCACCGTCTCCAGTCCGCAGGCACCATTCTTCTTCCTGAACGACCCGGTGGCCCAGCACCTGATGCGAACAGGCCAGACCTCGTTCAAGGGCCTGCGGCTCGACCAGATCCGCCGTCTCCAGCTCGATATCGAGACTTACACGGGCGAAGGCTACGAGTTTTCCAGCGCCGAGCGCGCCGGGGACCGTATTCTGCTCATCGCGTTGTCGGACAACACCGGCTGGGAGAGATCGCTGGCAGGCGACGAGAAACAGATCCTCCAGCAACTTGTCGAGGTCGTCCGGGAGCGCGACCCCGACGTGATCGAGGGACACAATCTTTTCAAGTTCGACCTGCCCTATCTCGTGGCGCGGGCCAAGCGCCATCGTGTGAAACTCGCGCTGGGCCGCGACGATTCCGCGCCGAGTTCCTACCCGTCGCGAGTCCAGATCGCGGAGCGGACCATCAATTACCCGAAATTCGAGATCTACGGCCGGCACATCGTGGACACGTTCCTGCTGGTGCAGTTCTACGACGTGAGCACGCGCGAACTGGAAAGTTTCGGGCTGAAGGACGTGGCGCGGCACTTCGGTCTCGCGCCGAAGGACCGGACCTACCTGGATCCGCGCGACATCCCGAAGCTCGCCGATGCGGGTGCTGCCGGGATGGAAAAGCTGACGCGTTACTCGCTCGACGACGTGCGCGAGACGCGGGCGCTGGCGGAACTGCTCTCGCCCAGTTATTTCGTGCAGGCACAGATGTTCCCCTACGCCTACCAGGACGTGGTGGTGCGCGGCAACGCCACGAAAATCAATGCGCTCTTCGTCCGCGAATACCTCCACCAGCGCCGCGCCCTGCCCCGGCCCGAGCCCGCGCGGCCCTACGAGGGCGGCTACACCGACATCTTCCACGAGGGTGTGGCACAGGACGTGTGGCACTGCGACGTCGCCTCGCTGTATCCCAGCGTGATGCTCGCATTCAACATCGTGCCGAAGCGCGATGAACTGGCCATTTTCAAATCGTTGCTCGCCGAGCTGCGCGACTTCCGCCTCCGCGCCAAGGCCCTGCTGCGCGAGGCCGGCGACGAGGCGGCCCGCAACCACTTCAACGCGCTCCAGCAGACGTTCAAGGTCGTCATCAACAGCTTTTACGGCTACCTCGGTTTTGCGCAGGCCCACTTCGGGGATTTCGACGCCGCCTCGGCGGTGACGGCGAAGGGGCGGGAGATTTTGCAGGCGATGATCGCCTGGCTGCGGCAACGCGGCGCACACATCATCGAGATCGACACCGACGGCATCTATTTCCAGCCGCCGAAGGACGTCGCGACGCAACCGGAGCGCGGAATGAAGCAGCTCGATGACGAGCTGGCCGAGACGCTCCCGAAGGGCATCGAGGTCGAGTTCGACGCCCGGTATCGCGCGATGTTCAGCTACAAGATGAAGAACTACGCGCTGCTGGGCGCCGACGGCCATGTGACAATCAAGGGCGCGGCGCTAAAATCGCGCGGGCTGGAGCGGTTTCAGCGCGAGTTTCTGGAGGACCTGCTGCGACTGCTGCTGGAGGGCCGGCGGCGGAAGGAGATCCTCGACAAGCTGGAGGAGTATCGCAGCGCGCTCGAACAACGCCGCTGGCCGGTGGAAATGTTCATGAAGACCGAGACGCTGAGCGACTCGCTGGATGTGTACAAGAAGAAGATCACCGCCGGTTCCGGCAAGGGTGGCCGGAACCGTTCCGCCGCCTACGAGCTGGCCGTGCGCAGCGGGAAGCCGTACCAGCCGGGCGATCCGATCTCCTTCTACATCACGGGCGACACGGCGAAGGTGACGGCGTACGAATCGTGCAAGCCCGCCAGCGAGTGGGACCCGCAACGGCGCGACGAAAATGTAGAGTATTATGTGGACAAACTCGTCGCACTCTATAAAAAATTCGCCGGTTTCATCCCAGCATGAACGGAGCCTGGATTCATATCGAGAGCGCGGCGATCTACACCGCGGTCGCCGTCCTGAACTACCTGGTGTAGCTGCTCACGGT
>CAZAAF010000085.1:0-4587 GCA_964482575.1 uncultured Verrucomicrobiota bacterium
CGTGAACAGTTCGCCCGCTTTCACATCCTCGACCACGAACAGCGACCGGCGGAAGGCGCGCGTGGCGGTTTCGCCCTTCGTCAGTTCATAATTCACCCGGCCGAGGGCTTTTTCGGCCACGCGGACGGCATCCACCATCTGCTTGAATTCGTGCGGTTCCAGCGAAAAGGCGCTGTCCGGTCCCGGCGTCTGGCGGGACAACGTAAGATGTTTTTCCAGCAGGCACTCGCCGAGGGCCACGGCCGTCACCGCCGTCTCCAGGCCGAGCGTGTGATCGGACAACCCCACCGGCACGCCGAAGCGTTTCGCCAGATCGGGAATCGTCCGCAGGTTCATCTCCTCCGGCGCGGCGGGATAGGCGCTGGTGCATTTCATCAGGGCCAGTTGGGTGCCACCGGCGTCGCGGATGGCGCGGACCGCCTCCTCGATTTCCTCCAGCGTGGCCATGCCGGTGGACAGGATGACCGGCTTGCCGGTGCGCGCGACGCGCTGCAACAGCGCGTGATCCACCAGTTCAAACGACGCGATCTTGTGCGCCGGGACGCCCATCGTTTCCAGAAAATCCACCGCCGTGGCATCGAACGGCGTTGAAAAACAATCCAGCCCGATGTCGGCGGCGATCTGCTTCAACTTCGGCTGCCACTCCCACGGCGTGCAAGCCTCGCGGTAGAGCGCGTGCAGGTTCTTCCCTTCCCAGATCGTGCCCTTGCCGACGCGAAAATGTTCGTTGGCGCAATCAATCGTCAGCGTATCCGCGGTGTACGTCTGGAGCTTGATGGCGTCCGCGCCGGCGGCCTTGGCGGCCCGGAGAATCTGGACCGCCTGCTCGAAATCCTGGCCGTGGTTGGCGGACATCTCGGCGATGACATAGCACGGGGCGCCGGTCTCAATGGATCGTCCGGAAATCTTCATGCCGCCTCCTCCCTTTTCAGCACGAACTGGCGGGCCGTGTGGCCGCGCACGTCCGTTCGTCCGGCATCGGTGAATCCCGCCTTTTGAAAGGCCTGCGCCGACGCCTCGTTGTCCGGCTTGGTGTAGGCGCGGATGAGCTTCACCGGCGAATCGGCGAAGCATTGCCGCGAGCCGCGCACAATCAGGGCCGCGCCATAGCCTTGCCCGCGCACCTCCCGGGCCAGACTCACGGAAACAACGGCTTCGTCGCCGGTGACGGCATATCGAATCTGGCCGACCGGTTGCTGCCGGCGGTTCGCGGCGACGTAGAAAAGACAGGCCGGCGATTCCAGTTGCGACACAAACCACTTCGCGTGCGTCTCCCACGGAATCGCATCGGAGGAAAAGGAGGCCGCCCGCGCGCCGGGATCATTTGCCCACTCCCAAATCAACCGGGAGTCGTCGTGCCCGGCGCGCCGCAACACCAGTTCCGCCGCCCGCAAGCAGGCCGTCACGCGGCTGACTCCATCGCCGTCCACCGTGTCCCGACCGCGCCGGCTCATCTGGGCCCGGCCCTCCGCATCGGCCAGCAGGGCGGCCAGGTCGGAGGCGACCGTGTGGGGCGTCGTCTTGCGCGCCATCCGTGACGACTCAAGTGCATCGGCCACCGCCCGCTGATTGTCCGCGAGCACCAGGACCAGGCTCGGCAGACCCATGAAGGCGAGTTCCCAGGAGGTGGTGCCGCCTGCGGCGACCGCCACATCGGCCCACGCCATCCATTCGGGCATGTTCGGGGCGTCCACGATGAGACGGATTTTGGATTTTGGATTTTGGATTTTGGATTGCAGTTGCTCGCGATGCGGATTGCTGCCGCCGACGAGCACGGTGATTTCGATATCCGGAATCTGCGCCACCTTTTCGACGATGGCGCCCGTCACATTATCGGGGTCGGAACCGCCGAGCGTGACCAACACCTTGCGGGCCTGGCCGGGAATCTCGCGTTTCCAGCCGCGCCACTCGTTGAACTGCTGGCGCAGCAAGGTGTAACGGGAGCCGAGCAGCAATCGCGTGTGCGGCTCGCGGCGGGCATAAAACCCGGGCGCGGCGTAGAGGTTCTGGTTAAGGATGTAGTCGGCGCTGTAGTGGTCGGCGTGGCCGTAGTCATCCACCAGCAACAAACGCGAACCGGCGGCCTTGAGGACACGCTGGAAATCCGCGCCGAAGTGGTAACCATCCGCGACAATCCAGTCGGCGCCGCGTTCCTGCGCGACGCGGGCGGTCTCGTCCGCGTCCCCGGTGCCACCGGCCACCGCATCCGACCGCACGATGTCAAAGCCCTCCCCTTGCAACCGTTGCTCCAGCGCGGGCGTGGATTCCTTCAGGAGAAAGAGAGCGTCCTGCCCCGCCCGCCGCCAGCCCTGGGCCAGCGACAGACAGCGCATGACGTGGCCCGTGCCCATGCGGGCGCTGGCGTCGGCTCGGATCAGGAGTTTCATCGCACCCGGAAAACCGGCTGAATCATCGTCCCTTGAAGGAAGCGCGCCGGCTCGCGGTCGGCCAGCCAGCCGGCGAGTGTCTTCAACACAGCGGCGTAAATCTCCAGCGTGCGCTCGGTGGACGCATCGTCATGGGCGGCGGTCATGTTGTGGGTGACCAGTTGGAGGATGCCGCGCTTGACCACTTCCTGCTGGAACAGGCTGCGCTCGAGCAGGCTGTCCTTGCCCTGGGCGTCACGGAATTTCAGCAGCGACCAGACCGGGTAGCCGGTGCATTCGAACCGCGGGTACAAACCCGCCAGTTTCGCCAGCGCGTTGAATCCGTCGCGCAGGCGGCGGCCGTTGGCTTCCATGCGGCTGAGCGCATCGGTCTGCTCCAGGATGTCGAGCACCTTCATCGCGGCCGCCATGGAGGCGACCTCGCCGCCAAAGGTGAAGCTGCAGAAGATGTCCTCGAAGGTCTTCATCACGTCGGCGCGTCCCACGATGGCAGCGATGGGGAAACCGTTGCCCATGGCCTTGCCAAAACAGGCGAGGTCGGGCGTGACGCCGAAGCGCTTTTGCGCGCCGCCGAGGCCGAGGTGGAAGCCGGTGCAAATCTCGTCAAAAATCAACAAGGCGCCGTGCTTGTGCGCGACGTCCTTGACGCTTTGCAGGTAACCGGGCGCAGGCTCGGTGAAGTTGACCGGTTCCATGATGACGGCGGCAAACTCGCCGGCGTGCGCGCCCAGGAGTTTCTCCAGTGCAGCGGCATCGTTGTACGGGAACGGATGCGTGAGCGCCCGCACCGCGCCGGGCACGCCCTTGTTGCGCGTGGTGGAACCGATATACCAGTCCTGCCAGCCGTGATAACCGCAGCAGGCGATCCGGTCGCGTCCGGTAAACGCGCGCACGGCGCGGACCGCGCCGCTGGTGGCGTCGGAACCGTTCTTGCCGAAGCGCACCATCTCCGCGCACGGGATCAATCGCGTCAGGCGCTCGGCGAGCTGGACCTCGAGCGGATGCGGCAGGGAGAAACTGTGGCCCTCGGCCAGTTGCGCGGCGGCGGCGGCATTCACCTCGTCGTGCGCATAGCCGAGGATGTTCGGCAGCAATCCCTGGATGTAATCGATGTATTCGTTGCCGTCCACGTCCCAGACGCGGCAACCCTTGCCACGTTGCAGGAAAATGGGCGAGACGCCCTGGACATACTGCAACTGGCTCTTGCTGAACGTCTGTGAACTGCCAGGGATCACTTTCTGCGCCCGCGCCGCCCACGCCTGCGACTGGACGACGGGACGCTTCGGCGCCGGACCCGCAACGGCCTGCTGGTAGAGGCTCTTGTAATAGCCCTCGTTCGTGATGGCCTTGCCCTGGATCTTCAGGAGTTCCGGGTGCTTCTCGAGCAGGGAGAGCACCTCGCGCATCCCAAACTCCGGCAGGCTGCCCAGGTGTTTGTAAATGGCGCGGACAAATTCCAGGTCCTGCGCCTCGTCCACCGTCCACCGTTGCGAGGAAAGGTCCACGTCGCTCTTCACGTTGGCGAGATGGAACACCTCCGGCCGTTTCCAAATGAACGGCGTGACGTGTTCGCGCTCCGACTTGAGCTGCGCCTCGCGCCAGGCCTTTTCCAGAGCGGCAAACGAGAAAACCTCCGTGTCCAGCCCGTCGGGAAACGTCGCCGGGTGGGTGTTGGAAACGTAGTCCAGTGAACCCTTCGCGCGCAGGAACAGCCCAAGCACCTGCCCGGATACCTGCGGGTCCAGCAGCGGACAGTCCGGGGTGACGCGCACGATGGTCGTGATCCCGAACCGTTGCGCCGTCTCGTAAAACCGGGAGAGCACATCGTCCTCGCTGCCACGGTTCACGGGAATGCCGCGCTCATGGGCAAAACGTACGATGGCCTCGTCGGCGGGATTGTGCGTTGTGGCGATGACGACTTTTTCAATGCCCGGGATTTGCCCGGCGCGGTGCACGACGCGGGCCAGGACGGGTTCGCCGGAAACGTCTGCGAGGGTCTTCCCCGGCAGACGGGTGGAACTCATACGCGCTTGGACAATGGCGGCGATCATCGGTGGAAGGAAATCACTTTCTTTTGTTCAGACGACAGTTTGGCGGCGAGCGCGACGTCCAGCACGATCCGCGCCCCGGCGATGTCGAGCGCAGGCTGTTCGCGGCCTTCGACGCAGTTGACGAAATGTCTCATCTCATCCACGAACAT
>CAZAAF010000085.1:4597-6889 GCA_964482575.1 uncultured Verrucomicrobiota bacterium
CGCTGTTGATGTTCCGCGGGAAAACCTGGAGATGGCGATCCTCCTTGCCGTACAGGTGAATGGTCTGGGCGATGTAATCCCAGACCAGGACGCCCTCCTCGCCGATCAACTCGCAGGAGCGCCGGTAGGTCCGCTGGATGTAGTCCAGGTGCAGGTTGGCCACCGTCCCCGACGCGAATCGCAGCAGGATGTCGGCGTTGTCCTCGACATCGATTTCCAGCGCGGTCTTTTTCTCCGCGACGCAAAAAACCTCCGTGATCTCGCCGAGCAGCCAGCGCAGGTAATCGAATTCGTGGATGCAATCGAGAATGACGCCGCCGCCCATGGTCTTGTTGGCGCCGTAGCCGCGGCGGTAATCCGTCTGGGGACGCCAGAACGGCAGGTAATAACCAACCTGCGCTCGGACGCTGAGCGGACGGCCGATGGCCCCATCCTCCAGCAGCTTCTTGACCTGCAGGAGGCTGGGATGAAAACGGAGGTTGCACGCCACGAACGCCACGCGCCTGGCCGCGGCGACTTCCCGGGCCAGCGCGTCGGTGTCGGCCAGCGACGCCGCCAGCGGTTTCTCGATGAACACATGCAGCCCGCGCGCCACAGCCTGCCGCGCCTGCGGGACGTGGAAATTCGGGGGCGAACAAATGAGCGCCGCGTCCGCGGGCTCCGCCAACGCCTGATCCACGCTGTCGGTGAACCGGGCGCGGGGACAGGAGGCCCGGAGATCGTCAAGCCGCTGCGGATTGGCGTCGGCAATGGCCGCCGCCTCGTGACCGAGCGACAACAGGTTCTTCAGGTGGCGTCGGCCAATGGAACCAGCTCCGATGAGAATGAAGCGCATAAAGCCACGCGGGGGTTACAGGTCCGCCTTGTCCGAGTCGCGGACCACCGGCTTGGTGCGAACGGCTTCCTCGCCGGTGTGCGGATGGCGCACCACGTTCTGGGCGCCGAGTTGGTTGATCGCCTGCCACGACAACTCAACGACTTCCTCGTCGGGCAGGTCGCTGAAATTGGTGCGGACCGATTCGCCCTGTTCGCCGAGCCGCAGGAAGTATTGCTCGATGATATCGTCGTTGGCCGGTCCCTTTGTACCGGTGACGGATTTCGCGATCAGGCCCTTGTCCAGCGCGAGCTTCCAGAACGTCGTGGCCGGATAGGCCGTGGTGAAGAACATCACCTCCGGTTTCAGATTCACCCGCCGGCAGAAATCCACCGTTTCCTGGACGGTCTGGCGCGTCTCGCCCGGCGAACCGATCATGAACGAACAGTCGGCGTAGCCGAGCACGCGCTGCGTCTCGCGGATGGCCAGTTCCATCTTCTCGATCGTCTGGCCGCTCTTGTCGATGGACTTCAGGATCGTAGGGCTGCCGGATTCGATGCCGTAGCCCGCCTGGCGCATGCCCGCCGCCTGGGCCAGTTCCAGCATGTGCGGGCGGCCTTCGCGTTTGGCGCGGATGACGTCGTCGGCGATGATGTTGGTGCGGCAGGAACCGCCCCACATGATCTCAAATCCATCCCGCTTCTTGCGCAACTGGAGTTCCTCGCAGAACTCCATCGCCCAGCGGTAATCGGTCATCATCAGGTCGTCGAGGAAGTGGATGTACACGAGCCCGTACCGCTCCTTGAGGTGCTGCATCTCGTCCACCACGGCGCGCGGGCTGCGCAGGCGATACAATTTGCCCAAATAGGCGGCATAGCAGTAGTCGCACGCGCCGGCGGCGTAGGGGCAACCGCGCGAGGCAATCATGGCCTCGGAAAATTGATTGGACGCCGCCGCGCCGCCGTCGAGCCACTTGGTCTTCCAGTTCAGATGGCCGATGGGATTCTGTTTGTACACGTCATCCACCGGCCAGGCCGACCGTAGCGGCCACGGCAGGCCGTCGAGCCCCGCCGTCTGTCCCTTGATGGAGGTGCGCAACTCATTGCACCGGACTTCCCACTCGCCCCGCCGGATTTCGTGGCGATAGGCGACGGATTTCAGCCCCTCCAAAGAGGCCTTCGTTTCCAGGCGGTGCAACAGCTCGGAGATTGTGATTTCGCCCTCTTCGCGCACGGCCACGTCAATCGGCAGCCGCTGGACCATGAACTCGGGCGCGCAGGAGGCGATGCCGCCGCCCAGGATGATCGGCACGTCCGGGTGAACCCGCTTGCACAGGCGGGCAATCTCCCGGATGCGCTTGTACTGCGTAATGATCCCGCCGATGCCGATGACATCCGGCTTGTCCTTCGTCAGCTTCTCCACCACCTGCCGTTCGACCCAGGCGGAGAACTCCTTTTCGGGCAGCTTGACCGGCTGTT
>CAZAAF010000085.1:6899-8198 GCA_964482575.1 uncultured Verrucomicrobiota bacterium
GCCGCATTGATGTCCAGCACGTCCACGGTGTGGCCGTCCATCGCCACGACTGCGGCGACGTAGCCCTGGCCGACTGGCATGATATTGGGATACGACCATTCACGGATCGGCGGGTTGATGAACAGCATGCGCAGGCCGTTCTTGCGCGTCGGAAACGCGCGGGCCGATTCCTCCGTGGTCAGGACCGGCCACTGGGGGTTGAGCACTTCACCCGCCGGGCTGAAACGTTGATAAAACCGCTCCGGCGCGGCCGACGACTTGCCGCGGTCCGGAGTCAAAGTGGCTGTATTTGTATGCAAATTCGTTATTCTCCGTCGCTCCACGGTATCATTGAGCCGGAAAAGTTCAAATTCAACCCGAAACGTCGTGCCGGCATCCCCGATTGTTTACGGTGAAAGTCGGCCGCGGGAAGCGTGGCGTGCCCCTCAGGCACCAGTTTGCGGACCGCCCGAATGACGCGCACCACGTCCCGGTCGGTGATGATGGTTACCATGACTGGCCGCATCGTCTCTGCGCGGGGAGATCACACGGGGAGTTCGGCTGTTTGATACAGTCCGTGAAGATGCTTGCGCAACACAATGGTACAAGTGCGATGCTGCATCTCGACATCCGGACCCGTTGTCTGAGTCGTGTGATGCACCGGGGAAAAGCTGACCAACTCATAGAGACTGGTTCCAAGAAAAACATCCGCGTAATTCTGCTTATACGTCCACATGTCCCGGTCGGGCAGGTGGTGATAGGCCACGCGTTGCGGCCGAAGCGGGAAGAAATCGCCGATTACCAAAACCCCTCCATCGCACAACACCCGGTCTATTTCGGCGACGGAACGCAGCAACTGGCTGCGGTCAATCCAATGCAGCACGAAATTCACAATAACACAATCGAACTGCATGTCGTTCGCCAGAGGAAGCCGGGCGGCCGTGCCACAGAAGAACCGCACATCCGGATGGCGTGTGCGCCCGTCTTTGATGGCTTCTTCCGAAGGCTCGACCGCCGTGACACGACATTGGCAACGGTTGTGAAGCTCCTGAAGCCGGTACCCATTGCTGGCGCCAATTTCGAGAACATCCTTGGGAACGGTGGCCAACTGTTCCAGCGCCTTGAGCACCGGATCGATGGTCAACCGATGGTCATCCTCCAACGCAGGTTTGTTGCGAACGAACCAGCGGTCACCTTCGCCCCCGGCAAATACTTCGTCTTGTATCACAACTCATCTCCAACCCAGCCGCCAACACCAGATGATGCCCTCTGGCCCCTTCTTTAGCCGTGGCTCGATGAAATCGCAAGCCTTAACCGCCC
>CAZAAF010000085.1:8208-11953 GCA_964482575.1 uncultured Verrucomicrobiota bacterium
CAGGGTTTAGCGACGATTTCGATACCCCCGCGGACAAAAACTGGGAGGGACAAATGGCTTCGTCACCCGCAAAGCCAACCGGCACGCCCGGCGGCCGCCTTACCTCGTCGCCAGCTTGCGAACGGCCCGGATGACGCGCACCACATCGCGGTCGGTCATGGCCGGATAGAGCGGCAGGCTCAGGCAGCGGCCGTAATAAGCCTCGGCGATAGGGCATTTGCCGGGACCGTAACCGTACCGGCGCCGATAGTAAGGCTGGAGATGAACGGGGATATAGTGGACCTGCGTGCCGACGCCTTCGTCGCGCAACTGCTGCATGACCTGGGTGCGTGTCCGGCCCAGCGCGGCGAAATCCATCTGCAACACATAGAGATGCCACGCCACGCGCGGCAGGCGCTTGCCGATGGCCGCCACCTGCGGAGTCCGGAGCCACGTCAGCGATGCGAAGGCCTTGTTGTACGCGGCCACGATTGAGGCGCGGCGGCGGACGAACCGGTCGAGCTTTTTCAACTGGCTCAGGCCGAGCGCACACTGCAAATCCGTGATGCGGTAGTTGTAACCGAGTTCGGCCATTTCGTAGAACCACGGGCCGCGCTCGGACATCAGGGGACAGGCCTCCAGATCCGGCGCGGGCTTTGCATCCCGCACCATGCCGTGACTTCGGAACAACCGGCAACGTTCGGCCAGCCGGTCGTTGTTGGTGAGAATGGCGCCGCCTTCGCCGGTGGTGATGGTCTTGACCGGATGAAAACTGAACGTGGTCATGTCGGCCCACGCATGGCCGCCGACCTTGTGCCACCGGCCGCCGTGTTCGAACCGGCCGCCGATGGAGTGGCTGGCGTCCTCGATGACCGTTGCGCCCCGCTTGCGCGCCAGCGCGGCAATGGCCGGCATGTCGCAGGGCTGGCCGGCAAAGTCCACCGGCACGACGGCGCGCACGTCGTCCTTCCATGCCGCACGTAACGTGCCGGCGGTGACGTTGTACGTCCGGGGGTCGATGTCGGCGAAATCCGCGGTTGCGCCGACGAACTCGGCGCTGTTGGCGGAGGCCAGGAATGTGTTGGCGCTGGTCAGCGCGCGGTCACCCGGTTTGAGGCCCGCGGCGAGCATGGCCACGTGCAGGGCGGCGGTGCCGTTGGCAACGGCGATGGCGTGTCTGGCGCCGCAAGATTTCGCCAGCGCGGATTCGAACTCCCCCACGCGGGGGCCGGTGGTCAGCCAGTCCGAACGCAGGGCGTCGGTCGTGGCGGCGATATCGCGGCCGTCCACGTCCTGCCGGCCGTAGGGAAGGAATGTCTTCCGGCGAGCACTCATGCCAGGCCGCGTTCCCGGGCCCATTCGCGAGCCTCTGGCAGATCGAGCTGCGCAATCATCTGCGCCAGTTGCTTGTCCGTGACCCACTTCGAGTTGTTGTCGCTTCCGTAGTAGAAGCCGTCGGGGCAGACCTTGCCGCCGGGACGGGCATGCCAGCGTTCCCACCAGGGGAAACTGGGTTTGATGACATAGTGATGGGGATACTCGACCGCCATCCGGCCATCGTCCACAGGGATCATGACCTCATGAAGCTTCTCGCCGGGCCGAATGCCGACAATGGTCTGCTTGCATTCCGGCGCGATGACGCGGGCCAGATCCACCAGCCGCATGCTGGGAATGCGCGGCACCCAGATTTCGCCGCCGCGCATCAACCGGAGGGCGTTGAGCACCAGCGCCGCGCCCTGTTCGAGCGTGATCCAGAACCGCGTCATGCGCGAGTCGGTGATGGGCAGCACGCCTTCGTTCCGTTTCGAGAGGAAGAACGGAATCACACTGCCGCGGCTGCCGACCACGTTGCCATAACGGACCACCGAGAAACGGGTGGAGCGCGTGCCGGCGTAGCTGTTGCCGGAAACGAAAAGCTTGTCGGAGCAGAGCTTGGTGGACCCGTAGAGATTGATGGGGTTGGCCGCCTTGTCGGTGCTCAGGGCCACCACGTGTTTGACGTTGTTGTCCAGCGCGGCGTTGATGACGTTCTCCGCGCCCATGATGTTGGTCTTGACGAACTCGAAGGGATTGTATTCCGCCGCGGGCACCTGCTTGAGCGCGGCGGCGTGGATCACGTAATCCACCCGCTCCATGGCGCGCCTGAGCCGTTCGCCATCGCGGACGTCGCCAAGGAAAAAGCGGAGGCGGTCGTTCTGTCTGGCGGAGAACGCCTGCTGCATCTGGAACTGCTTGAACTCGTCGCGGCTGTAAATGATGAGCGTCGCAGTCTTGTTGCCGTTCAGGATCAGCTCGGTCAGCTTCTTGCCAAGCGATCCGGTGCCTCCGGTGATGAGCACGCGCGCGTTCTTCAGATAATCGAGCGGACCTGGATGAATCATAGGTTTTCTTTGTAGGCCAGGCGTCCCGCCTGCCCTGCTTTATCCCATCAAGGACAGGCAAGCCGCCTGCCCACGTCAAGGCCGACAGGCTAGCATTCCCCGCCGTCCGTTCAAGAAAAGAATCCTCAGGCCGGAGGCCGGATCAGCCTGTACCCGCCCCGGCCGGCAAAGCGATCCCCGAACCGCTGGATCAGCCGCGTTTTGAGGATTTTTTTGTAATCGTGGTAATCGAGCTTCTTCTGCCATCGCGACGGCGTCAGGTCGATGGCCAGGGGATGACTGCGGATGCGTGCCTCCATGACCTTCGGGTGGGAGCCGACATACGGCTCGACGTACTCCCTCGGGATGTTGTTGTAGAAGTCGTGCTCGACGGCCTTGATCTGTTCCCCGGTGAAATGGTTGCTCCAGTAGTTCAGCACCGAGCGGTACTTTTCCGTCAGGGCCTTTTCCGATTTGACGAAGGAATAGTGAAACACGCGCGCGCCGGTGGCCACGGTGCGGATGCGCCGGCCGCGCTCCTTGTATTTCGGATGCACCGTGAAGCCGGCCGCGTCCCCGCGCGAGAGCACGAACCGATGCGGTTTGACGACCCAGCAACGGCGCGAATACCGCCACGGATACACGGTGAACACCGTCTTGTAATCGCCCCAAAACGTCAGTTCGTCGAGGGCCAGCCCTTCGACGCGGTCATCGTCGGCGTAGCGGTCCGTGAACTCCACGATCCTGGGCAGGTCGTCCTCATGCACCACCTCGTCGGCTTGGAGGTAAAACGCCCATTTCCCGGAGCAGTTGAACAGGGCGATGTTGGTCTGCTGCGCATAAACATAACCGCCAGCGGTCATGTGGGGATTCCACTGGCTCTGGAGGATCTTGATCTTCGGGTCACCAATGGATTCGATCAGTTTCCGGGTGCCATCCTCATCCGGGCCGACGTTGACGATGAATTCGTCCACAATGGGGAGAACGGAACGGATGCTTTCGACCACGGGAAAGTCGAAACGCATGGCATTGCGGACAAAGGTAAACCCGGACAACTTCATGGCCGTATCGTAATCCCGCCCTTGCGCCTGATTCAATCTAAACTCGCGGAGGTTGCCGCCGGAAGGGATTCCCGGTATTATCGGCGGGTCTTTTTCATGTATTCGCCGAAACACCAAGGCCAGCGGCCCGTGAAACCGGCGGGAGGTCCACCGACGTCCCGCAAGGTTCCGCGCGTCGCCGTGCCGAAATCCGGAAAGCCGCGCATCGTCGCCAAGCGCACCGCCCCGCGCGTGGCGAAAAAGTCGCCGCCCCTGCCGCCGGGTTTCAAACCGCGCTTTACCGACGAGGTGGATTTTCTGACCGCCCGCAAGCCCGCCCCGCGGTGGCGCTCGCGGTATTACGCG
>CAZAAF010000086.1:0-2243 GCA_964482575.1 uncultured Verrucomicrobiota bacterium
GAGTTGATTGGCGGCGTCCGCGTCCGCGTCGGCAGCGACGTCTGGGACGGCAGCGTGGCCAACCGGCTGCGGGAGTTGGGCGCAGCGTTGTAAGCAGGAAACCGTTTTATGGCGAACATTCTTCAAGACATCGAACAACAGATCGCCGGCGCCAAGCGCGGCGTCGCCAAACATAATGTCGGCATCGTCCGCGAAATCGGCGACGGCGTGGCCAAGATCGAGGGCCTGACCGACGCGATGCTGAACGAGATGATCGATTTCGGCAACGGCATCTTCGGCATCGCCCTCAACCTGGAGGAGACCGAGGTCGGCGTCATCATCCTCGGCGACTACATGCACATCAAGGAAGGCCAGGAATGCCGCACCACCGGCCGCCTCCTGAGCGTCCCCGTCGGCAAGGGCCTCCTCGGCCGCGTCGTCAACGCCATCGGCCAGCCCCTCGACGGCAAGGGCGACATCAAGTCCGATACCTTCTATCCCGTCGAGAAGATCGCCCCCGGCATCATCAAGCGCCGCTCCGTCAGCCAGCCCGTCCAGACCGGCATCATGGCCGTGGACGCGATGATCCCCATCGGCCGCGGCCAGCGCGAGCTGATCATCGGCGACCGCTCCACCGGCAAGACCACCATCGGCGTCGATACGATCATCAACCAGGCGCGCATGAACCGCGCCGCCGAACAGGCGGGCGACCCCGACTACCGTCCGCTGTATTGCATCTACGTCGCCATCGGCCAGAAGCAGTCCAACATCGTCCGTGTCACCAACGTCCTCGAGGAACACGGCGCGATGCCTTACACCATCGTCCTCGCGGCGTCCGCCGCCGACACCGCCACCAACCAGTACCTCGCGCCGTTCTCCGGCGCGGCCATGGGCGAGTGGTTCATGGACAACGGCATGGACGCCCTGATCATTTTCGACGACCTCTCCAAGCACGCCGTCGCCTACCGGCAGGTGTCGCTGGTGTTGCGCCGTCCGTCGGGCCGCGAGGCGTACCCGGGCGACGTGTTCTACCTGCACAGCCGCCTGCTGGAGCGCTCCGCGCGTCTCAGCGAGAAGGCCGGCAACGGGTCGCTCACCGCGCTGCCCATCATCGAGACGCAGCTCGGCGACGTCTCCGCCTACATCCCGACCAACGTCATTTCCATCACCGACGGCCAGATTTACCTGGAAACCGACCTCTTCTACCAGGGCATCCGCCCCGCCATTTCGGTCGGCTTGTCCGTCTCCCGCGTCGGTTCCGCCGCGCAGGTCAAGGCGATGAAGCAGGTCGCCGGCCGCATCAAGGGCGAACTGGCCCAGTTCCGCGAGCTCGCGGCGTTCGCCCAGTTCGGCAGCGACCTGGACGCCAAGACGCAGGCGCAGCTCGAGCGCGGCAAGCGCATCGTCGAGGTCTTCAAGCAGCCGCAGTACAACCCCGTGCCGGTCGAGGTGCAGGTCGGCGTCCTCTGGGCCGTCCAGAACGGCTTCTTCGACGACGTCGCGATCGACAAGCTGAAGGATTGCCAGGCGCGGATGACCGACTACCTCACGTCGCGGAAGCCCGAGCTGATGGCGAGGATTTTGAAGGAAAAAGCCTTGAACGACGAGTTGATTGCCGCATTGAAGGCGGCGGTCACCGAGTTCAAACAAACCTACCGGTAACGCATGGCCAGTCCCCGCGATTTACGCCGACGCATCAAGTCGGTCAAGAACACATCGCAGATCACCAAGGCGATGCAGATGGTGGCTGCCTCGAAGATGCGCCGGGCGCAGCAGGGCGCCATCGCAGGGCGGCCCTACGCCGCCCTCATGAACACCATGCTCGCCGAGGTCACCGCCAACATCGGCGACTTCCGCCATCCCTTGCTCGAGAAGCATGAGACCGGCAAGCGCGCGGTCATCCTCATCACCACCGACCGCGGCCTCTGCGGCGCGCTCAACAGCAACCTGATGCGCGAGGTGGCCAAGCTCGACAAGGCCAACACCCTCTTCATCTGTGCCGGACGCAAGGGCGCGCAGTTCATCGCCCGCACCAAGCGCCAGCTCGCCGCGGATTTCCCGTACAAGGATACCCCGCAGTTCAGCGAGGCCCGCGCCATCGCCCGGTTCGTGCAGGAGATGTTCACCCGGGGCGAGGTGGACCGCGTGGACGTGCTCTATACCCGGTTTATTTCCACGCTGAACCAGAAGCTGGAGCTGAAGCCGCTGCTGCCCATCGGCGAGATGCAGGCGGTCGGCCCCGGCCCGGCGGGCGAACACAAGGA
>CAZAAF010000086.1:2253-11617 GCA_964482575.1 uncultured Verrucomicrobiota bacterium
GTGAAGACGAGCGCCGCCGCCTTGCCGTGCAGCTCGGCGAGCTCGCGCTCGAGCGCGCGGGCGTCGAGTACCTGTTCGAGCCCTCGGCGGGCGACGTGCTCGGCACGATGCTGCCGCACTACGTCAATTATCTCGTTTTCCAGATGCTGCTCGAGGCGCGCGCCAGCGAGCACAGCGCCCGCATGGTGGCCATGAAGAACGCCACCGACAACGCGGCGCAGCTCATCAAGGACCTGACCATCGAGTACAACAAGATGCGCCAGGCCGCGATCACGAAGGAACTCCTGGAGATCGCTTCCGCCCAAATGGCAACGGCTTAAGGTTAGTGACACATGAATAAAGGCAAAATCGTTCAAATCATCGGGCCGGTCGTGGACGTCGAGTTCGAGTCCACGGACAAACTGCCCGCCATTTACAATGCCCTCACCGTCGAGTTCCCCGTCGGCGGCAAGACCACCAAGCTCACCCTCGAGGTCGAGCAGCATCTCGGCGACAACTGGGTCCGCTCCATCGCCATGGGCTCCACCGAGGGCCTCAAGCGCGGTTACGAGGCCACCGACACCGGCAACCCCATCATGATGCCCGTCGGCGACGGCGTCATGGGCCGCATCTTCAACGTCATCGGCGAAGCCGTGGACGAGCGCGGGCCCGTCAAGGCCGAGAAGTTCTACCCGATCCACCGTCCCGCCCCGCCGCTCACCGAGCAGTCCACCAGCCCCCAGGTCCTCACCACCGGCATCAAGGTCATCGACCTCATCTGCCCGTTCCTGAAGGGCGGCAAGGTCGGCGCGTTCGGCGGCGCAGGCGTCGGCAAGACCGTCGTCATCATGGAACTCATCAACAACATCGCCAAGATGCACGGCGGTGTCTCCGTGTTCGCCGGCGTCGGCGAGCGTACCCGCGAGGGCAACGACCTTTACAAGGAAATGTCCGAGGCCAGCGTCATCAAGCAGGACGACCTCGGCGCCTCCAAGATCGCCCTCGTGTACGGCCAGATGAACGAGCCGCCCGGCGCCCGTCTCCGCGTGGCCCTCTCCGGCCTCGCCATCACCGAGTATTTCCGCGACGAGAAGAACCAGGACGTGCTCCTGTTCATCGACAACATCTTCCGTTTCTCGCAGGCCGGCTCCGAGGTCTCCGCGCTGCTCGGCCGCACGCCGAGCGCCGTCGGTTACCAGCCGACCCTTGCCTCGGAAATGGGCGAGCTCCAGGAGCGCATCACCTCCACGAAGAAGGGCTCCATCACCTCCTTCCAGGCCATTTACGTCCCCGCCGACGACATCACCGACCCGGCCCCAGCCACCACGTTCACGCACCTCGATGCCACCATCGTGCTCGACCGCGCGTTGACCGATATCGGCATCTACCCGGCCGTGGACCCGCTCTCGTCCACCAGCCGCGCCCTCACGCCGGACATCGTCGGCAAGGATCACTACGAGACCGCCCGCGGCGTCCAGCGCGTGCTCCAGCGGTACAAGGACCTGCAGGACATCATCGCGATCCTGGGCATGGACGAGCTTTCGCCCGAGGACAAACTCACCGTCTTCCGCGCGCGCAAGATCCAGCGCTTCCTCAGCCAGCCGTTCACGGTGGCCGAGGTCTTCACCGGCCGGCAGGGCAAGCAGCTCCCCGTCCAGGAAACCGTCCGCGGCTTCAAGGAAATCCTCGAGGGCAAGCACGACGACATCCCCGAGGGCAACTTCTACATGAAAGGCGGCATCGAGGAGATCAAGGAATAAGGCGTCAACCGTAAAACGGAAACGAAGTTTCACGTTTTACGTTTCACCCTTCACGTTTCACGCACATGGCCACAACGCTCAAACTCGAAATCGTCACGCCGGAGGCGGTTGCCTACTCCGAGGACGTGGACATGGTCGTGTTGCCCGGCGCGGCCGGCGAATTCGGCGTCCTGGCCGGCCACGAGCCGCTCATGACCACCATCGTCCCCGGCGAGTTGAAGGTCATCAAGGGCGGCGAAGAAACCGCCATGGCCATCGGCACCGGGTTTGCCGAGATCACCGGCGAAGCCGTCCGCGTCCTGGCCGACATGGCCCTGCGCGTGGAGCAGATTGACGAGGCCGCCGCCGAGGCTGCCCGCCAGCGCGCCGAACAGGCGCTGGCCCAGAAACTGAGCGACGAGGAGATCGCCATCACCGAAGCCTCCTTGCAGAAGGCCCTCGCCCAGATCGAAGTCAAGCGCCGCCACCGCGGCCAGTCCGCCGGCCACCCCGCCCACAAGTAGCAGAGTAGTCGCGTCAAAGTAGCCGCGACACTCCGCGACGCGAAACTTCCGCAGAATCCCTGTAGCGGCGGTCTATGATCGCCGAACGCTTTCGGGGATGACCGCCGGTCGTGGATGGCGAATTCGTTCCACAAACTCTCCACAAGCTCGAATCCACTCGACTGCTGCAGGAACTGCACATTTCCTCGCCCTGTCACATGGTGCCCCAAAGGTAGGGCCGGACCGCCCGGGACAAGAATGCGCTGAAGGCTGCGGCCTCTGCCCCCCAAAAACTTTCCAGCCACGACCTCCCACGCCCCGCCAACCGTCCCGAATCCCGACGGGATTCCATCACTCAGCCCGGGGTTGGCCGGTCCTCCGGCCTACCCCGGGTCATATATTCCCATCCACATCCCAACCCTGAAGGCGGTTGAATCCAAACCTACCGTGGATACAACCTCTTGCGGGACAGAGTGGATTTTGGATGGTTACCCAGCGCAGGCCGGAGACCTGTCACGTTCCACGTGAACCGGCCTGCGCCGGGCTGAGGGCTTTCCACCCCTTTGGGGTGGAGGAGGGCGAACGCGAGGGCAGACCGCCTGAAGACAATAACGCGCGAATTGAGGTGATGGGGTCTGTTTGAGGTGGGGCGAGACTCCGTCGAGCCGCCGCGTGCCTCATGCAGCCAGTCATGAGTCGCGCCCCACCGGATTCTACCTCACGAGGCTGGATTGTTGCGTGGGTGCCGATGATCGGCATGCCCTGCCGTCCACTGCGTCCTTCCGCCTTCAGCCGTAACGATGCAGTGCCTTGGTCCCTTTCATGTCTTCTTACCACCGATACAGGGCGAAGGTGTCCTTTTTCGAAGAAGAAGCGGTTCACTTGTGAGTGCGGGTGGGTGCGGTGCTTGGCGTTCGCGTTTGCGGCCGGGTCCCCTGATCCGGCGATATACTGATTATTACGCCGGGTCGGGGGACTAGGGCTCCAACGCTGTATCGCGGGTTTTCAATCCACCGACCGTTTGCAGGAAGGACTCGCCTCTTGTTGTGAACGCCAGGCCGGCTGGAAGCTGGCGCCATGGCGCGCGGGTCCTGTCGGGCCCCGATGGCGGGCGGACGGTGGGTGCGTCCGGAATGACAGTAAATTTACTTGACAAGTATAGAACTTTATTCTATAATGGCGGCCGTATGAAAACAAAGGACGGATGCCAGCCGTTGGCGGAGGAAAAAGGGCGTGGTCTGGCGGGGGCTCATGAAACTGACGGAGACGGAGCGCCCGCCTTCCGGCTCCGACCTGATCTGGCTCGATCCGACTCCTTTTGTCACACCCGGCGGGACGTCGGAAGGGTGTGGGAGGGTGACCGGAACGTTCCCCAACCGCCGCCAAACCTTTACCATGTGTACGCTGGTTAACTCCAATCAAGATTGGTTAAGCTAAATCAAGGTGAATCAAGGTAAATCAAGGTAAGCCTGACAAACACCGAATCCATCCGGGGGACCCGCGGCGTGTTGCGGCGGACAACCCCGGTGGGGATGGCGCCCCCGCGTTCCCCCGCGGCACCTCTCCACGGATTCGGGCCTCCCGATTTTGCGGGTTGAATCGGGCGGCGAGTCGGGGTAAGCCTGTCGGCCGTGACGTCCCTTTCTGAGACACTTCAGCGGTTCATGGTCCTGGTGGCGCTCTTGGCGCTCTGGGCCGGCGCGACCTGGTTCAAGGCGGCGCGCGTGTTGAACCAGCCGGAGTTCAGCCGCGCGGACGACACGGCGCTCTTCTGGGGGCAGGACGCGGTGCGCTACCGCTACGCGAAGATGTTCGCCGCGGGGATGGCGCTGCCGGCGCGGGACAGGGCGCTCGGCTGGCCGGAGGGGTCCGACACGGTGAAGGCGGACAGTTGGGTGTTCGAGAAGCTGGCCTCGGCGGCGTACACCGTGGTGGTGGCAGGGGTCGGCCCGGTGCCGTTCCACGTCTTCCTCGTCTGGTGGTGGAGCGCGCTGACGGCGCTGGCCGTCTGGCCGATCTACGCGCTGTCGCGGCAGGTCTGGAAATACCGGCTGGCGGGGCTGGCGAGCGCGTGTTTGTGGGCCAGCGCCTTTGGCGGGCTGCACGCGACGGCCACGCCGCGGCTCGCGGTGGAGGACGTGGGCCTGCCGTGGCTGTTCTTGACGGTGCATTTTGTGGTGACGGCCGTGAGCCGGCAACAACTGTGGCGCGCGGTGCTCGGGGCCGGCTTCGGCTGGTGGACGCTGGCGATCTGGCCCGGGGCGACGTGGTTCCTCTTGCTGCTGATGGTCGTGGCCGCGGCGATTGATCTTCACTACCTGTCATTCGACCTTGTGACCGAACTGAAGCCGGGGGCGACGGCGCGGACGATCCGCGGTCGGGCGCTCTACGCGCCGGTGGGACTGCTGGTGCTGGGGGTGGTTGGCGCGGGACTGACGTTGCCGCCGCTGCAAGGCCGGGAGGTGGTGTGGTCGTGGCCGGTGACGTTTGGATGTACATGGATTCTGCTTGGCGGGGTGCTGCGCCTGACGCGGCTGCCGCTGCCGGACCGTTGGCGGGCGACGGATGAGATGGCGCGATTGCTCCCGCGGGAGTTCCGCTGGCGGCGGCGGTTGATCTCGGTGCTGTTGTACATCCTCTTCGTCGGGGTGCTGGGCGCGGGCGCACTGGCGTTGGAGTGGGGGCACGGGGCGCGGCTGGTCGACGTCGGCCTGCTGGGCCAGTTGGCGCTGGCGAAAGTGCAGTTCGTCGGCCAGATGCCGGTGTTACCGCACGTGCTGGACGACCGCGTGCGGATGGTGTGGTCCTGCCTGGCGCAAAGCCCGACGGCGTCGGTCTGGTGGCTGTCGGCGGCCGGGCTGGTCGTGTTGTCGCCGCTGGCCATTGCGCTGCCGTTTATCCAGGCGCGGCACATCGTCGGCGCGATCGGCATCGCCAGCGGGGTGCGGGTGACGCTGCCGTTCGAACGCGCGTTGCTGGCGTCGCTGACGGCGTTGTTCGGCCTGCTCTGGCTGCTGGCGGCGCGGCTGGACGGCTGGTTCGCATGGGCCGCGGTGGTGATGGCGGGAGCACTGGTGGATTTTGCGCTGAACGTCGGCCCGTATCCGCCGCTGTGGCGGCTGGGGAACCGGCCGCGATTTTTTGCGGCGTTTTTGCTGACGGTGGCGCTGGTGGCGAATCTCGTCGGGGTGCATTTTTACAACGGGGAAAAGGAATTCCCGAACCGGAGCCATCTGTTGGCGCTGGTCAAACAGATCCGTTATCACACCGAGCCGGAGGCGTCGCTGGCGGTCTCGCCGGCGCTCGGCGGCACGCTGGTGGCGGACACGGGCCGGGCGGTGTTGCTGCGGACGGACATGCTGGTTGATGGCAATCGCGACGCGTTACGGGCGTTTGACAACGCGCTGTTCAGTCCGGAGGAGGCACTGGCGGCGTATTGCCAGCAGCACGGCGCGCGCTACCTGGTGCTGGACGTGGGCACGTTGACGGAGGTGGGGCCGGGCCACCCGCGCTACGACAGCAATCATCCGATCATCCCGACCGACGTGGCCGCCTATCGGATGCACTTCGAGCCGGAGAAGCTGACGCGGTTCCAGCTTGTCTATTCCGGTCCGCTCTACCGGCTCTACCGTATGCTGGCGCCGGGCGAGGCGGCGCCGCCGGTGGCGCCCACGCCGCTGGCGACCGCCTATTACCCGACGTGGGATCGGGTGAACTACAGCGCGGACCGGTTGCGGTTGCGGCCCGTGAAATAGCGGGATTGCCGCCCGGGCGGGCGAGGCTTACAGTAGGATGCAGCGACTTGGAGGCACCATGAAACGAATGTTGTGGATCTGGAGCGGGCTGCTGGGCGCGGCCCTGTGTGCGACGGCCGCCGAGGACCCCAAACCCATCTTCCCTGCGCCGAAATCCACGCCGAAATTCTCGGAGGTGGACGTGCGCGTTGCGCACGAACCGACGCTGACGCCGCTGTCGGTGGAGTCGATGTTGCAGTGGCGCGCCCAACGGGAACTGGTGGCGCGCCAGGAACCGAATTTCAAACCGGGCAAGAACGGGCTCGTCGTCGCCATCCGGTTCCTGACCTACATCGAGCCGCGGGACCCGATGCCGTACCCGCGCGCGACGCAGACCGTGCCGAACGGGCGGGGCGGGTCGATGATCATCGGCCCCGAGATGCAGCCGCCGTCGGCGCCGCCGATCGGCGAGGCGCGGATGATGATCACGTTCAGCGGCCCCGACGGCACCGTGTTGAGCCAGTTCGACATCGCCCAGCCCGTGAAGTCGCGGAGGCGGGTCGATGACGAGGACAACTACATCGCCAACACGGCGAGGATTGCCGCCGCCTACGCGCGCTATTATTTCCTGGAGAAACCCGCCTCGCCCGCCAAATAGGGAATCGTCCTTGACCCCGGGCAACTCCACTGCCAAGGGGTTTCTCCTCGTCTTCTTCGGGATCTTCCCGCTGAAGTTCACCCTGATGATGGGAGGAAGGGCGCCGTCCGGCGCATGGCCGGGCGGGACGCGGATGTAACCGGGCGGCCCCACCGTTACGCGGCGAGGAAGGGCAGCTTCGAATACGCGCGGCCCAGCACTGTGGCGTGATCGGCGTCGAGCCAGCGGTCGAGCAGCGTGGCATAGACACTGCGGAAATCCGTGGTGCACTTCAGGTCGCCGTCATCGAGATTGGTGAGGCTCGGCCGCTCGCCGTAGAGGCCGCCGCGCACCGGCTTGCCCCAGACGAACATCGGCCCGGCCGCGCCGTGATCCGTACCGCCCAGGCCGTTCTCGGCCACGCGCCGTCCAAACTCGCTGTAGGCCGCCACCACGACGCGATCGGCCAGACCGCGCGCCTGGAGGTCCGCGAAGAACGCCCGCAGCCCCAGGCTGAGGTCGCTCCAGAGACGCGCATGGGCCACCGGCTGGCTGGAGTGCGTGTCGAACCCCGTGATGTCGTGGTGATACACCCGTGCGCCAAGCCCGCCGTCCATGAGCGCGGCGATTTGTTTCAGGCCGGAGGCGAAGCGCGATTCGGGGTACGCCGCCCCGGGGCGTCCGGCGTCCTGCAACAGCGCGCGGGTTTTTTCCAACGCAGCCTGCGCCTGTTCGCCGGCGTCCGCGTGAAACCCCGTGGCGGGTGCATGCAGGTGAACGCCCGCGATGCCCGGTCCCTTGAACGCGGCGGGGGCTTCCCAGCCGATGCTGACGGCGAGCGACGGCCGGCCAGGGTCGAAGCAGCGGCCGATCCAGCCGCTTTCGTCCACGCCGTTGTTTTCCGTGGCGCTGTGCCACACCTCGAGCGAGCGGAAATGGCTGCGGTTCGGGTTCGGGTAACCGGCGCCGTGGATGACGGCCATGTGCCCGGATTCCCAGAGCCCCATCAACGGCCGCAGGGCCGGATGAAAACCGAGACCGTCCTGTGCGCCCGCGCCGAGGCCGAGGACATGGCGGGGCTGGATGGCGATGACCGGCCGGGCGGCGTAGTAGGCGGGATCCGTGAACGGCACGAGGGTGTTGAGGCCGTCGTTGCCGCCGCTGAGCTGGAGGACGACGAGGACACGGTCGGCCGGGGCGACCGCGCGTGCCGGCAGGGCCCAGCCGGCGGCCGCCAGGCCGAGGCCCGTGGTTCGCAGGAATTCACGCCGTGACAACGCCGGTTGTGACTTCATAACTCCGTCCTTTCGTTACCGCGCTCCGGTTTCCCGGAATCTCAGTGAATGGACACCAGCCGCTTGATGTCGATCTCGCGCCACCACTCGATCAATTCGCCCGGTCCCACGTCGAAGCCGGTGATTTCGATGATGAACCGGCCTTCGATGACGCCGCGCATGGTGCCCTGCCGGTCCTGTTTGGCGTAATGCTCATGGATCGGGTAGCCATCCAGTTTGTAGGCCTTGTAGTAGCCGGTCTCGCCTTCGCTGGCGAAATCCTTCGTGGTCCGGAACTCCGTGTAGAGCTTCGCGTTGTAGGCGCCGTCGGTGATCTTGACGCGGATGACCTTCCGGGGGCGCGCCTTGTTCGCGTACTGGCGGGAGGCCTCCGTGATCTGCGCGCCTTCGGTGATCATTTTCACGCCGGCGGGCTTGGTCTTCTCGTAGCCGTCCGGCGTGCGCGGCAGGCAGTAGATGAGATTGACGAAATGCACCGGCTCGACGCCATGCTGCGCCCATGCGGTCACAGCCAGACCCGCCGCCAACAACCCTGCAACCAGCCAACGTTTGATCACGGCGCAACGCTAACAACGCGCCCCCGTCCGTGCAAGTTTGATTCTTCGCCGCCGGCGGCCGTTTCCCGGCCCCTGGCGGAACGGTGCCGTCCGCGGCTTGACTTCACGACGCCACATCCTACCATGCCCGCCTTACAACCATGACTATACCGATTGACATCCTTTCTCGTGCGGCGAACCAGGCTCGCGGCCTCGCCCTGGACGCGGTTCACGCGTGCAACTCCGGCCATCTCGGCTTGCCCCTGGGCTGCGCTGAAATCGGCGCGGTGCTCTACGGCTCCCTGTTGCGGTACCATCCCGACCAGCCGAAGTGGCTCAATCGCGACCGCTTCGTGCTCTCCGGCGGCCACGGCAGCATGTTCCTCTACTCGTGGCTGCATCTGGCGGGTTACCCGAAGGTGACGCTCGACGAGGTCAAAAAGTTCCGCCAGCTCGGCAGCCACACGCCCGGCCACCCGGAATTCGGCGAGACGCCCGGCGTCGAAGCCACCACCGGCCCGCTCGGCCAGGGCATTGCCAACGCCGTCGGCTACGCCCTGTCGGGCAAGATGGCCGCGGCGCGGTTTAACACCCCGGAACACACGATTTTCGACCATCACGTCATCTGCCTCGCGGGCGACGGCTGCTTCCAGGAAGGCGTCTCGGCGGAGGCGTCGGCGTTCGCCGGGCACTTCGGCCTCGACAACCTGATCGTCATCTATGACGCGAATGAGGTCACGCTCGACGCGATGGCCAGCGCCACACAGAGCGAGGACACGGCGAAGCGGTACCAGGCCTACGGCTGGGACGTGAAGAAGATCGACGGCCACGACCTGAAGGCCATCGCCTCGGCGGTGAAACGGGCCAAGGCGGCCACGAGCGGCAAGCCGCAGTTGATCATCGCCAGGACGGTGATCGGCAAGGGCATCGCCGAAGTCCAG
>CAZAAF010000087.1:0-11606 GCA_964482575.1 uncultured Verrucomicrobiota bacterium
AGTAAAATTCGTTTCAGGCAGCTAACGGGCTCGTGTTTCTGTCGGGGGGGTATTCCGGCGACGGGAGTTTCAGCGCGACAAAAACCGTGGCCCCCTTGTTCACCGCAGCCTCAGCCCAGACACGTCCACCGTGCCGGGTCATGATACGACGCACATTGGCCAGTCCGATGCCGGTGCCTTCAAATTCTTCAGCCCGGTGCAGTCGCTGAAAAACGCCGAACAACCTGTGCACATATTTCATGTCGAACCCCACGCCGTTGTCACGCACAAAAACCGTCCCCCACCCATCCTGCTGACCGGAGCATCCGATCTCGATCACCGCCGGGTCACGCGGCAGGGTGTATTTGACGGCATTGTCGATCAGGTTGGCAAACACCTGTTTGAGCATGGAACGGTCGCCCATGACGACGGGCAGCGGGGAGAGGGTCCATTGAATGGAGCGTCCTCGCGTGGCCATCTCCAGACCCTGGATGCATTCCTGAACGAGCTGTTCCAGGACGACCCGGGTTTCGTGCATCTCTGTCCGCCCCATGCGCGAGAAAGACAACAAGTCGTCCACCAACTGGCTCATTTTTTCACTCGCATCCGCGATCACCTGCAAGTGGCGCTGGGCCTTGCCGGAAAGCTGGCCCTGGGTTTCCTTGACCAGCATCTCGGCGTAGCCCTGAATGTGCCGGAGCGGCGCCCGCAAATCGTGGGAGACGGAGTAGGTGAACGCCTCAAGTTCCTTGTTCACGGTTTCAAACTGGAGCGTGCGTTCCCGGACCCGCTGTTCGAGTTCCACGTTCAGGCGCTGCAACATGTCCTCG
This sequence comes from uncultured Verrucomicrobiota bacterium, assembly GCA_964482575.1. GTDB lineage: Bacteria > Verrucomicrobiota > Verrucomicrobiia > CAIQCK01 > CAIQCK01 > CAIQCK01. Next base: position 810 of record CAZAAF010000087.1, read on the forward strand.
GCGCGCCGGGTCGCCGTAATATCCAGCGCCATGTAGCCGTACCGTTCCCGGCCCGACGCCCCGGCCGCCAGGTGGGAAACCGTGGCCAGCCACCAACGGACACCGTCGGATCCCGTTTCCGAATACTCGAAGCTGACCGGGACACCCCGCTCCCGGCTTTCCTGATAATGCCGCACCCAATTGCCAATCACGTCCGCCGGCACGCCCAACTGACTGCTCCGTCGCTGCCGCATGGTTTCAGGGGTGAGACCGAAGAACGCGGCCGCCGCGGCGTTGTCTGTGATATGAAGGATGTCGTCCTCCACCAGTTCAACGATGCCCCGGAGCATGCCGGGACTGTCGAAAAACGTGCTCAGGATTGCCTCATTCTCCCGCGCCAGTTCCTCGATCCGCTGGTGCTCCGTGATATCGAAGTTGACGCCAACAACTTTGGCCACCTGATGCTTTCCATCAAGGACGGCGCTGACCGCCGCCTGAATCTGGCGAATCTCGCCGCCACCGGGCCGGAGGATGCGAAACCTGAAATAAGCGGGCTCGCTTCCAGCAGCCACGCGGCGCAAGTGCCGTTCGGCCTGGGCCAAATCCTCCGGATGCACCAGCCGGGTCCAGCACAGGTAGGTCATGGGCTCCGATCTGGAGAATCCATACATCTCGAACATCCGTTGGTCCCACGTCATGGTGTGGGTCTGAACATCCCATTCCCACACGCCCATGACGGCCGCTTCGGTGGCCAGCGTCAGGCGCTGGAGATAAGCCTGGTAAAGCTCTTCCGCGTGCTTGCGTTCGGTGATGTTCTCATGCGCCACCACCACCGCACCGCCCACACCGCCCAGCGGCGTGACGCGAAGGGCAAACCATCGCTTCTCCGGGAACAGGTCGCAGGCATACTCCAGTTCAAAGCTGGCGCGCGCGCCCGTCTGCACGGCCTGGATGCCCGTCACCGCCCGCCGCGCCACGGGATCGCCCGCCGCCGCCGTCTTCCGGCACGTCTCCAAATAGCGCCCCCCACGGCTGCACGCGTCAAACCGGCCGTCCGGGTTCTCCTGCACAAACCGGTCCCATGCCTGGTTGGCGGCGATCAGCACGCCCTCACTATCCATGACGGCAATCTGGGTGGTCAGTGAATCCAGTGTCGTCTGGGTGACGAGAAGGCTCTTGCGCAAGGCCTCCTCCGCCTGGCGACGTTTGGCGATCTGCTCGCGAAGCGATTCCGCGTCCTCCGGCTGCGGCGCGGTTGGACTCGACGCTGCCTGTCCCGACTCACGAAGCCGCTTCTCGTCATGAGCGATCCGGACAAATGTTTCGACACGCCTCAGGAGATCATCGACTTGGAACGGCCGGGTAATATAACCGTCCGCCCGCGCCTGCAATCCCTCGTTCTGGTGATCGGCGGTGGTCCACTTCCCCGACATGATCACCACCAGCGTGCCAGCCATCTCCGGGTCGGACTTGACCCGCCGGCAAATCTCAATGCCATTCACATCCGGCAACTCAACATCCTGCAACAACACATCGGGATGATGTCGCCGGGCCAGGTCCAATCCTTCGAGTCCAGTGGAAGCCGTCAGGACCTCGTAACCGGCCTCGGCCAGCACGTCCGAGGTCATGGTCCGCAGACTGCGGTCATCATCCACCAACAGGATTCTGGCGGGCGGGCTCATGGAGACTCGGGGTGTCGGAGAGAACCCGGTTTACAAGGCGGAACAAAACTTCGGGACGAAGGAACTCGCCCGGGGGTTACCGGGAGCAAGAACCTCGAAAGTTCGGGCGGCTTCACTCGTTTTGGCCTGCCTGCCTGGCCTGAAACACAATGTGGAAAGCCGTCCCGTGATCCCGCGTGACCTCCACCGACCCCTGGAGCTTTTCAGCCAGCATGAACACCAATTGATGCCCCAGCGTCCCGGTTTGGCGGATGTCCAAGTCGGGGGACAACCCCACACCATCATCCGCGATTTTCAAGATCACCTGTTCTTGAGGCGTTTTTTGCAGATCCACCAGGATGCGGCCCGCCCGGCCCTTGGGGAAGGCGTGCTTCAGGGCGTTGGAAACCAGTTCATTGATGATGAGCCCGCACGAAACCGCCTGGTCCAGGTCCACGGAAACCTCCTCCAAATGCGGCTCGAACTTGATGCGGCCCGCCCGGGAACCGTAGGCGCGGAAGAGGTGGCTGCACAGGCTCTCGATATACTGGGTGAAGTTGACACGCGCCAGGTTCTCCGAACGGTACAGCGTATCATGCAGCAACGCCATGGACCGGATGCGATTGCCCGTGCCCTGCAAGGTATCGAGCACATCGGGGTTCTGGGTGCGGACGGATTGCAGCCGCAACAGGCTGATCACAATTTGCAGGTTGTTCTTGACCCGGTGATGCACCTCCCGAAGGAGCACCACCTTCTCTTCGAGAGAGGCACGGATGGTCTCCTCCGTCCGCCGACGCTCGGTGATGTCGGAGAAGATTGCCTGCAAGCCGATGACCTTTCCCCGCACATCGCGCAGGGGTGTCTTGGTCACCTCCACGTACATCTTGCCCTGATTGAGCGCCTGATATTCCTCCACCGTTTGAAACATGGCCCCGGTCTCCAACACGCGGGCATCGTCCATCTGGTACTTCCGGGCCAGTTCCGGCGGGAAGAAATCAAAATCGGTTTTCCCCAGAATCTCCGGCAGGGACTTGCCCAGGGTCCGGCAGAACTGCTGATTGGCAAAGATAAAATGGCCCGCCGTGTCCTTGCACAGTACATGCTGCGGAAGGTTCTCCACCAGACAGTGATACAGAACCTCGGATTCCTTGCGTTTCCGCCGTTCCAACGCCTCCTTCAACTCGCGCTCCACGGCCGGCACGAGCCGCGCCAGCTTGCCTTTCATGACGTAGTCATGCGCGCCGGCCTTCATGGCCGCCACGGCATCTTCTTCGCGGATATGACCGGAGACAATGATGAAGGGCAGGTCCAGATCCCTTCCCTGAAGGATGTTCAACGCATCCATGGAATTGAACGACGGAAGATAATGGTCGGACAAGACAATGTCCCATGTCTGGCGCTCCAGCGCCGCCACCATCGCCTCCGCCGTTTCTACACGTTCCGAGATCGGTTCGTACCCCCCGCTCTGCAATTCATGAAGCAACAACACGGCTTGTTCGGGGGAGTCTTCAACGATCAATACTCGAAGCGGTTTGCTCATCGTGCTGCAGATCCTCTTGCCGACGTCATGCGGTGAAAACCATCTCGGAAAGAAGGCAGGAACGGTGAAAACTGAAAACGGCAGGGATGATCGCTCACGCGGGATCGTCTCCATGCCGGGTTTGGAACGTGATCTGGAAGGCCGTCCCGTGATCCCGTGTCACTTCCAGGGTGCCGCGCAATTTTTCCACCAGCATGAACACCAACTGGTGACCCAGCGTTCCGGTCTGGCGGATGTCCAGTTGCGGCGGCATCCCCACGCCGTCATCCGCCACTTTCAGGACAAACTGTTTTTCCGAAAGCGAGTGCAGTTCGACGATAATCTGTCCGGGGCGCCCCTCGGGGAAGGCGTGTTTCAGGGCATTGGACACCAGTTCATTGATAATGAGCCCGCAGGACACCGCTTGATCCAGGTCGATGGAAATATCCTCCAGACGCGGCTCGAGTTTGACGCGGGCCGCCTTCGGCCCGTAGGAGCGGAAGAGGTGATCGCAGATGCTCTCGATGTAGCGGGCGAAATTGACGCGCCCCAGGCTCTCCGACCGGTACAGCGTCTCGTGCAACAGCGCCATGGACCGGACGCGATTGCCGGTCTCCTGCAGAGTGTCCAACGCCATCGGATTCTTGGTGCGAACCGCCTGGAGGTTCAACAGGCTGATGACGATTTGCAGGTTGTTCTTCACGCGATGGTGCACTTCCTTGAGCAGCACCGTCTTCTCCTCCAGGGAGGCCCGGATGGCATCCTCGCCCCGTTTGCGCTCGGTGACATCCTGGAAAAAGATCGCCATGCGATTCGTGCCGGTCTGGAAAGCGTGAATTTCGAACACGCCTTTGATTCCCTGTCCGTCATACTCGACCTGGTCGTTCTGGTATTCCTCGCCGCTCATCGCCACCCGCCGGTAGGCGGCGGGAATCTCGGTCGGCACCAGTTCCGGAAAAGCTTCCTCGATGGACTGGTTCAGGAACGGTCGGTGCGACACGCCCAAGACCTTGTCCGCCGAGGGATTTGCCCCGGTCAGGATCAACCGCCCATCGGGTTTCAACTCGAAGAAGAAGGAGCCAAACGGCGCGCGATTGATGATGGCCTTCAAACGCCGTTCGCTTTCGCGCACCGCCTCCTCCGCCCGTTGGCGCTCGGCCACTTCCAGTTTCAACCCGTCGTTGGCCCGCGCGAGGTCCGCGGTGCGCTGGACGACCCGCTGTTCCAGCGAAGCATGCATCGCCCGCAACTGCTCAAACAGCTTGTTGAAGGCGACTTTGAGCACATCGATTTCATCGCGTCCCTCGACCTCCACGGGCGTCATCTGGGAGACCTCGGCCTGCGTCGCGATTTCCTGGAAATGCCGTGCCATGGCCGTCAACCGCCGGGTCACCACAAAGTGAAACACGACGATGATCAACCCGAACAGGAAAGCCAGCCACACGGACAGGACCAGGGATTTCCAGTAGGTCTCCACCGCCATGGCGGAGGCCACGGCTTCCTCCGGAATGGCCACCATGTCCACGCCTGCGATGTCGCCGGCCCGCCGGTAAAATCCCGCCTTCTCGCCGTACTGCCGCACGAGCCCGGCCGGGGCGTCCTTGGGATCGCCGTGACACCGGAGGCAGCCCGCCGTCACCCGCCGCGGCTTGAACTGCGCCACGTACCGTCGCCCCTCCACCTGAATCTGCTCGGTCCGATCCTCCACCTGGGGATGCTGGCGAAAATAATCCATCATCCGCTGTTCCGTCGGATTGCACCGATTGGCGGGATTGCGGGGATGATCGGACGTAAACCGCAGGAGATAGCCGGGAAACTTCTTCTGGACTTTGTCGAAGATGCTCCGGGTGATGAAAGCCCCGGACATGAGTTCGGGGACGAAGGCCTCCTTGCCCAGGATCTTCTCCGCCGCCGGCCGGGTGGTTTCCGCCACATAGGCGCGGATGGCCTGGTTGAATTCCATGGCCATCCCCGCTTGCTGGCGGATCAAATCGTCCGCGTAGTGCTGGCTGGTGGTGCTTGTCTCATGAAACACGAGCATGGAAAAAACAACCGCCACCAGACCAAAAGGCAGGAGAAAACGCATTGCTATACTTTTCATGATCGTTGCTTTGCCACTGCCACCGATATCCTACCCCAGAGTCGGATGGCTTGCGAGGAGAAAACTTCCCGTCCAATTCGCTTCCGTCGCCGCCCCCCGGAAGGCTACACTGGATTCCAGCCAATAAAATGCCCGGCCAACCGTTATCCCCAGCGAACAACGTGGAGCCATCCGATGACGAGCTCTTTGAACGGTATCGCAAGGGTGACGCGGCAGCCTTCGAGCGGTTGCTGTCGAGACACCAGTCGACGTTGTTTGGATTTCTGGTCCGCCTCGCAGGCAATCGCGCGTTGGCGGAGGACCTGTTCCAGGAAACCTGGATGCGGGTGGTCCGCGAGTCGCACCGCTACCGCGCGGAACAGAAATTCAGCCACTGGCTGTTCACCATCGCGAACCGGCTGGCCATCGACGAGCTGCGCCGGCGGAAACGCTGGAACACCGTGTCGGTGGACGACGACGAGGCGGCCGTGACCCTGCCCGACCATGGACCGAGCGCGGCGGATGAAACGGACCGCCGCCGGACGTTGAGCCGGGTGGAGGCGGCGATGGACACCCTGCCGCCGCCGCTGCGGCAGGTGTTCCTGCTGCGCGAGCATGGCGGGGTGAGTTTCAAGGAAATCGCCGCGATGACCGGCGCCCCGCTGGGCACGGTGCTCTGGCGGATGTCGGCTGCATTGAAACATCTGCGGAAGGAACTGGAAGCCGGCGGCATGACGAACGAGACGAAGTGAACTGCGAACGAGCCAACGAAGTATTGATGCTGGACCTCTATGGCGAGGCTGACGCGCCCGAGGCCGCTGAATTGAAGGCGCATCTGGCCGCCTGCGAGTCGTGCCGCCGCACCGCCGAGGCCTTGCGCGACACCCTGGCCGAATTCCGCCGCGAGCCGGCGCCCCAACCCTCGCGGGAAACCGTCGAGGCCGTGTTGTCGGCGGCGCAATCCCGTCCCGAATTCGCCGGCCTGTTCGCGTGGATGCGTCCCGCGTTATGGCAGACCGCCGCGGTAGTGGCGATTGCGCTGCTCGCATCGACAGCCGTCCGGTTCTGGCCGCACACATCGGTTCAACTGGCCCATGAACTTCCCGTGGCAGCGGCGACGGCCACCGCCTCCGAGACGTCCTGGGACACGGCAAGTTCGGCGCTGTCGGAACACATCCAATTGGCGCAGGCGGATGCGGCCATCGGCTCGTCGCTGGACAACCGCATCACGGGCTTGCGTGACGCCCTGATGGATCTGCGCAACCGTTCGGAAGGATTTTGAACTAGGAGACAACCATGAAAATCAAATGGATGCTGGTCGCCCTGATGAGCGCGAGCCTGGTGCTGGCGCAGGATCAACCCAACCCGCCGACGCCTCCCGCACCACCGTCGCCGCCCAATAATAATGACGGGAACCGCGGGCCGCAACCGCCGCCCCCCGGAGGCGAACACAACCAGATGCGCCCGCCACTGCCGCCACCCGATGATTTCAAGCCGGGGCACGGGCGCGGGGACATGTCACAGAACTTCGAGGGCACACTGCGGCGCGAAATGGGGCCGCAACTGGAGGAGTTGAAACAACTGGGGCCGATGGTCCAGCAGCAGGTGGAACAGGCGCAACGGTTGTTCCAGGAGCGCCGGTTCGAGGAAGGCCGCGCCGTGTTGCGCGCCGTCGCCGCCCAGGCACGCGAATTGCGCGAGCTGAAACAACGCGACCCGGAGCGGTTCAAACAACAACAACAGATGGCCGAGATGGAACGCCGGTCGGTGGACCTGGGCCAGAAGATCCGCCGCGCCACGGATGAGGACGTGAAGAAGACGGCAACGGCGGAGTTGAAGGAACTGTTGAACAAGCTTTTCGACCTGCGCCAGCAGGAACGCGAGAAGGTCCTCCAGCAGCTCGAGCGCGAGGTGAAGGAAGTGCGCGAGGCGCTGGAGAAGCGCAAGGCCAAGCGCGACGAAATGATCCAGCACCGGCTCGACCAGCTCACCGGTCGCGCCGAGTTGATGGAATGGTAAGGGCGGACGACGCCGGGCCGTCCCGGATCAGATCTGCGAATACGACGCGGGCTTCAACACCCGGTTCCAGATCTTCGAGACGATGTTCTTGTCGGCGTATTCCGGCATGACCTTGAGCTTCAACCACTCGGGGTCGGCGCGGAACTTGTTCCACGCCTCCTTGCGCGCGTCATCGCTCGGGAAGGTCAGCATGTAGGTGAGGTTCGGCATCCGCAGTCCCGCCATCGTCTCGCCGAAGAACACGGGCCGCATACCGCAGCGGCGGAAGATGGCGATCTCGCCGGCCTTGTTGAACATCTCGATCTTCTTCCTGGCGGTCGTCTCGCTGTGGCTCTCGTAGGTGCGAAGCTGAAAAATACGCTCCTTCTTCTCCGGCACGTCCAGCGCCGGCATGCCCTCGAACGCCAGCAGCAACGAGCTGTCCATCCGGTCATACACCGGGTCCGACGACGGCACCCGCAGGTACACCTCGCCCGCCTTCTGGTATGCCGCGTCCGCCGCGAGCTGCAGGGCCACGGTCGCGACCTGATCGAGCGACGTGTACCGAGTCAGGACGTAATGCGACGGCGGCGTGGCGGGCACCGCGGGCAGCAACTGGCCGGGCTTCACCACCGGCGCCGGGTTCAACTCCGGCGCGTCGAGGAAGACGCCGACCGGCCCGATGCCCAGCCGGCCCAGCGCCGGAATCAGCGCGCCGCCCAGATAATCGTCCACCAGCTTCTGCTTGTCCGGCTTGGGCGTGTAGGTGCGCAGCTCAAAGAAGTCGCGCTTCGCCGGTCCGCCGTCGGCGGCCAGGGCGTTGTGAATTCCCGCGAACGCAGTCGCGGCCAGGGAGGTTTTGAAGAAGTCTCGTCGTTTCATGGCATGAGTGGTTTCGATTCGGATACCACGTTCACCCGCCACAGGCAATCCCACAATCGCTGCGGTGTTGTTTGAAAGCGACGGCCATTCCTGATAAGTTGCGCAAAGCCCAAATTTCACGGACATGAAAACCATTGCCCGACTTGTCCTAATGGCCGCACTCGCGGCCCTCGGCGGCTGCGGCCGGCCGGCGAACCCGGCTGCCGCCAATCCCAGGGACGCCTCCACGCCCGCGGACCCGGCCGACACGACGGACTGGCCGATGTTCCGCGGCAACCCGCAACTGACCGGCGTCGCCGCCGGCTCGCTCGCGCCCAAACTGAAGCTGGCGTGGACGTTCAAGGCCGAGGACTCGGTCGAATCGTCCGCGGCCATCGTTGGGAACACGGTCTATATCGGCTCGGACAGCAACGCGCTGCACGCGCTGGACCTGGCCACGGGCAAGCTCCGCTGGACCTATCGTGCCGGCGGCGCAGTGAAGGCCTCGCCGCTGGTGTGCGACGGTGTGGTCTATGTCGGCGACGACGGCGGCGAATTCCACGCGGTGGACGCCGCCACGGGCCGCAAGCGCTGGACGTTCAAGGCCGACGCGGAAATCCTCTCCTCGGCCAATCCGGCGGGCGACCGCGTGTTGTTCGGGTCGTACGACGAGAACCTCTATTGTCTGAACGCCGCCGACGGCAAGCTGGCGTGGAAGTTCCAGACCGCCGGGCGCGTCCACGCCACCCCCGCCGTGGTGGATGGCAAGGCGCTCATCTCCGGCTGCGACGGCTATCTGCGCGTGATCGACATCGGCATCGGCAAGGAGGTGTCCAACTGCGAACTGGGCGCGTACGCCGCGGCCTCGCCCGCCGTCGCCGGACCGCGCGCGTTTCTGGGAACACTCGGCGAGCAATTCGTCTGCGCCAACTGGCAGACGGCGAAAACGGAATGGGTGTATGCGCCGAAGGACCGGACGATCGAGTACTTTTCGTCGGCGGCGGTGAAAGGCAACCGCGTGGTCGTCGGCGGACGCGACAAACGCGTGCACGGTTTTGACGCCGCGAGCGGCGCGGAGGTCTGGAATTTCCAGGCGAAGTCGAAGGTGGAATCGTCGCCGCTGATCGTCGGGGAGCGGGCGTTCATCGGGTCGCACGACGGTAATCTTTACGAACTCGACCTCGCCACGGGCGCGAAACGGTGGCAGTTCGCCGCGGGCGCGGCGGTAGCCTCCTCGCCGGTGGCGGCGCGCGGGCGGCTTGTGGTTGCCTCGGAGGATGGCAGCGGCTATTGTTTCGCCCCGGCAGCGCCGGAATGACGGTGAATCCGGCGCGCCCGCACATCATGCCTGACGAACTTGTTTTCATGATGGGAAACTTTGCGGCGCGTTTTCCCACGGACCGGCGCTACACGCTCAACCACATGTGGCTGCGCGCGGAGGGCACGGCCCTGCGCTTTGGCCTCTCGGCGTACGCGCTCCGGCTGTTGCGGGAGGTGTATTTCCTGGAATGGACCGTCGAAGCCGGCGCCGTCGTCCGCCAGAAGGACGAGATCGGCGCGGTGGAAAGCGCCAAGGCCATCGCCGCGCTCTACGCCCCGGTGGACGGGACGATCGCGCGGTTCAACGACGTCACGATGGCCAATCCGGGCGTGATCAACAAGGATGGCTACGGCGAAGGCTGGCTCTTCGCGATGGCGGCGCAGGCCGGCGATGCGATGGACCCGGCGGCGTATCTCCGCTATCTGGAAACCAGTTGGACCCGGGCGCAGGCCCTGTTGAAGGGACAGGCGTCCGGGAACACCGCCGAAGACGCCCCCTCGAAGTCGTGCTCGCATGAATAAACTGGCCGTCATTCTCTCGCAGTCGCCCGGCGAGGATCCGCGAAAACGCGGGATGGAGGCGGCCCTGCTCGCCGCGCTCGGCCGCGAGCCGGACGTGGCGGTGGCCGTGGTGCCGCACCTGTACGACCTGCGCGAGACCGACGCAGCCGTGGCGTCGCTCCGCGCGGTGGCCGAACCGCTGGTGGTGCTGGCGTGGATTTACCCGCGCGCGATTCACTGGACGCTCGACAGTCTGCGCATCCGTGGCCGGTGCGGCGACACCCGGCTCCGTCCCGCCGGCCCGGAGACCGGCAAGCCGAAGGAGCGCCCCGACGCGCCGGCCCGGATCCTCTGGTCGCTGGACCTGCGCGACGAGGACGACATCGCGCTGCACGTGGCCGAAATCCAGCGCATCTTTGGTGATGTACGTGCCCCATCGTCCAATACCGGTCCAGCGACATCCAGTGATTCCCTTTCCGCCCTCTGCCCTCCGCCCTCCGCTCCTCCCCCAGCCCGCTGGTATCCGGTCATTGACTTCGGCCGGTGCAACGGCTGCATGGAATGCCTCGATTTCTGCCTCTTCGGCGTTTACGGCGTGGATGACGACGGGCATGTCCTCGTCGAAAACCCGGAGAGCTGCAAGAAAGGCTGTCCCGCGTGCAGCCGTGTCTGTCCGGAACACGCCATCCTGTTTCCCATGCACCGCGTCCCGGCCATTGCGGGCGCGCCGGGCGCCGGCATGGCGATCCAGAAACTCGATCTCTCGGAACTGTTCGGCGCGCCGTCCGCCTCGCAGCTCGCCGACGACGAACGCACCGCGGCGCTGGCGGACGCGCGGCAAGAGGCCAAACCGAAGGACAACCTCGACAAATTGATGG
>CAZAAF010000088.1:0-11258 GCA_964482575.1 uncultured Verrucomicrobiota bacterium
GTCCCGGCAGATTGTGCATGTTCTGGAGTTGCTGCAACTGCGGCTGGACCTTGATCAGCGCCCCGAGATCCTGGAACTGCATGCCTTTCGGCGTTTGAAACAGTTCGTTGGCCACCGGCACATCGAGTTCCACCTCGCTCATCGTCATCTCGGTGGCGAGGCTGCCGATCTGCAGCGCGGTGCGCAACGGAAAGCCGTTCCGGGTCCAAAGCCAGACCTTGCCCTTGGTGACCTGGCCGTTGAGCGTTTCCGACCCCAGCTTCCGGCCACGGGCCTTCCACTGCTGGAGTTGCTGGAGGAGATCGTCCGTTTCGATGCCCTTGGCCTGCTGCCGGACGGTGGCGCGGTCGAGTTTCATGCCGACGGTGGCGCCGGGCTGGAACATGTAGATGTCATTGCCGTTGACGAGGCTGATCATCTCATGGCCGGCGGCGCTGGTGACCGTGCGAAACTGTCCCGGCGCACGAAACCAGGTTTCCGAGGGAATGGACAACCCACTGGCGTTGATGGTGCATCGCCAGTGCGCTGTCTTGAATGGCAGGGCGGGCGTTGTTTGTGCCCACACCTGCGTCATCAATGCCGCCATTGCCAGCCAGCCACCGATTCGCCTTTTCATGGAGTCAACCCTTCGCTCAATTCAAACACCGATCGCAGTCTAAGCTCTTGCGGTCCATACCGCAACGACACAATGCCCGGCGGGTCGTGCCCGGGGGGCAGGTTTGGTTTGACACAGCCGGGGCCATGTTCTATTGGGGGGCTGTCATGAAAACCCACGGGAATCATACCTCCTCTCATGTCTGCACGTGTTGGCAGGACTCTTCAAAGCGTCCGTCGAAAATAAACCGCCGTCGGTTCCTGAAGGTGGGCTCGGGATGCATGTTGAGTGCCTTGGGGGCGGCCGCCGGTTCGGCCGCCGGCAAGCAGCCGCCCGTGGACATCGGGTCGGTCAAGAGTTTCACCCAGGACGGCATTTTTGAGGAGTTCCTCAAGAACGACATCTTCGTCATCCGCTATCAGGGCCACCTGTTTGCCGCCAGCACCGTTTGCCCGCACATGGGCGGCATGCTCCAGCGCGATTCGCAGGATCCCTCGCGCATCAAGTGCAGCCTGCACGGCTCGGTGTTCGATGCCGAGGGCATGGTGATGGTCGGCCCGGCGTCGAACGGTCTTCCCCGGCTGGGCATTTCGGTGAACAAGGACGGCCACGCCATCGTGGACCCCAACAAGGATTTCCCGCCGGACAAGTGGACCGACAAAGCCTCCTACGTCGAAACGAAGTAGGCGCAACCAGGGCCGGTGCACCTTCCGGGATCTTGAAGGAGTCCTTGCCGGCCGTCGAAGAATCTCCGCACAGTAAAACACCCTCCATCACAGTCCATCGAAAGACCCCAACCATGAACCGTCGCCGATTTCTCAAAACAACCTCCCTAGCACTGGCTGGATGGGGTGCCATGGCATCCAGCCGTCCGTCCGCCCTTGGCGCGGAAGCCTGGCATCCCACTTATGAAAACAACCTGCGGGACCGGTTGTGGATGTGGGGGCATGATCCCGGGGCTTACGACGGTCCCAAGGGCGTTTACAACATCCCGTTAAGCACCCCGATGAGCATGGCGGAAGGCATCCGGTCCATGGGGATTCCGAATGTGTGCGTCATCCGCGGTGGCACGCCAAACGCCGATTACCGCCGGCAGTTCAAGGACGTGAAGCGCATCGCGTGGAATCTCTCCAGCGGGTCCAACAAGTCCTACCATGAGCTGAAGGAGTACGTGTTTGGGTTGCGGGACGTGATGCCGAATCTCACCGGCTATTATCTCGATGACTTCTTCCGTTTCAGCGACCGGCCCAAGTTCGACCGGAACTCCGAGACCGAGGCGGCGCCCGCTGCGTTGTCGGTGGACGAGTTGAAACAGCTCCGCGACGAGACGCTGGCGTACAAGCGGCGTCTTGAACTGGCAATGGTGCTGTACACCCACCAGTTGTGTCCCGCGATCAAACCGATGATGCAGTTCGTGGACACGGTGTCGCTCTGGATATGGAGCGGGAGCGATATACAGAAGATCGATGCCAATTTCAAAAAATATCGTTCCCTGGTCCCGGACAAACCGACGCTGTTTGGTATCTACATGTGGGATTTTGGCGGCAAGAAGGAGTTGGGCAGGGATTTCATGGTCCAGCAGCTCGATTATGCCTTCGGCCTCTACAAGCAGGGGCAAATCGAGGGCATGATTTTCCACTGCACGCCGCTCTGCAACAAGGGGCTTGCCGCCGTGGACTATGCCCGGGACTGGATCGCCCGGCACGGCAAGGAAGGGCGTTCCTGACGGCCAGCCGGAAACCGGATGGCGCCGTTGAAACGGCTTTCCTGCCCGAGCGAAAGTCCTGCCGGGGGACGGGTTTAGTTCTTGCCGCCGTGGAGCTTCAGCACCACGACGGCGTCGTTGGCGTCGGGTGACACCGACGGCACGACCACCTTGACCTCGGTCTTGGTTTGCAACACTTCCAGCGGCCGTTTGTTCGGGTCGGCCAGCAGATACGCGCTGACGATCTTGCCCTGGACCGGCGGCAGGAAGAGTTTGTGTTCCTCCGGCCAGTTGTACACGTGCAGGTAGAGCCGGTCGGTTTTCCGCGTCACACGGCCCCATGGGAGTTGTTTCTCGAACGGGCTGGCCTGGGTCCCATAGATCGATTCGCCGTTGAGCTTCATCCAGCGGCCGACCGCCTCGAGCCGCTCGACACTCGGCGACGGGATCAGGCCGCCGGAGGTCGGGCCGATGTTGAGCAGGAAATTGCCGCCCTTGGACGCGGCGTCCACCAGGTTGCGGATCAACTGCTGCTTGGACTTCCAGTTGTCGTCGTTGCGCTTGAAACCCCAGGTGTCGTTCATCGTCATGCAGCTTTCCCAGTCCACGCCGGGGAAACCGCTGGGCGGAATCTGCTGCTCCGGTGTGCCGAAGTCGCCGCAATACTCGCCGCTCTCGCTCATGCCCTCCATGCCCTTGCGGCCCTTGCCGACCCGGTTGTTGATGATGAGCGTCGGCTTTAGCTTGCGCAGGTAGGCATAGAGGTCCTTGCCGTCCGCCTCGGTCCACCAGTCGCACCACTCGCCGTCAAACCAGAGCACCGAGGTGTCGTACTTGTCGATCAACTCGCGGAGCTGCTTCTTCATGTAGGTGACGTACGCGGCCTTGCGCTCCGGATGCATCAGGCTGGGATTGTAGGCGAGGTCGCCGGTCTTGGACTTGCCGGGATATTGCGACGGGTGATGCCAGTCCATGATGGAGTAGTACGTGCAGAACTTCAGCCCCTGCCGTTTGCACTCGCGGCTCAGCGCCCGCACGATGTCCTTGGCGTACGGGGTGGCCTTGACGATGTTGTAGTCGGTTTCCTTGGAGTCGAACAGGCAGAAGCCGTCATGGTGTTTGGTGGTGATGACGATGTATTTCATCCCCGCCTCCTTGGCGATGCGCACCCACTCGGCGGCGTCGAATCGCAGCGGGTTGAAATCCCTCGCCAGCTTCTCGTAGTCCGCCACGGGGATGGCGGCGTTGTTCATGATCCATTCGCCGATGCTCTTGACCTCCTTGCCCTGCCATTCGCCGGCCGGCACGGCATAAAGCCCCCAGTGGATGAACATGCCGAAGCGCGCGTCGCGCCACCAATGCATCCGCGCCTCTTCCTTGCCGGCCGCGGCGGCGGATTCGGCCGCGAACACGGCGCCGCCGGGGTGGAGGGTTGCCAGGACCAGAGCCATTGCCATCACACGTGCCAGTTTCATGCCGTTCATTCCTTTCCTTTCGATGCCACTCCCTCACTCATTCCCGACGGGTTGTTTTGCTTTTTTCTTCAGCGCGGGCTTCGGGCTTTCAAAGAGCGGGGGAATCAACTCCGCATTCCACGTCTCAAAAGCCTTCTGCAACCGCGCCACCACGTCGGGTTTCTCGCTGGCCAGATCTTTGGTCTCGCCAAGGTCGTTGTTCAAATCAAAAAGTTGCAGGGACGCGTTTTTGTTCAATTTCAACAGCTTGTAACGCCCCTCGCGGACCGCCCACGATACCCCGCCGCCCATGCGCCAGAACAATCGCTCGTGCGGCGGCGTTTTGATCTCGCCGGCCAGGTGCGGCAGGATGTTCACGCCGTCCAGTTTCAGGCCGTCCGGCAATTTCACGCCCGCCAGCGCGGCGGCGGTCGGAAACACGTCCAGCGAGACCACCGGTTCGTCATAGACCGCCTTCTCCGGCAGCCGGCCGCGCCACTGCACCACGAACGGTTCCCGGATGCCACCCTCGAACAACTGCCCTTTGCCGCCGCGCAACGGCGCATTGCTGCACGGCACGACGGTGATGGGGCCTCCATTGTCGCTGAAGAAAAAGACAAGCGTGTCGCGCTCCAGGTCATGTTCGCGCAGCGCGGCGAGAACCCGGCCGATGCCGTCGTCCATCGCGCTGGTCATGGCGGCATACGTGCGGCGTTTTTCGTCGGCAATACCGGCGAACCGGTTGAGATATTTTTCCGGCGCCTGCAGCGGCGTGTGCACCGCGTTGTAGGCGAGGTAGAGGTAAAAGGGATCGGCCTTGTGCCGGGCGATGAACGCGGCGGCTTCGGACGACAGGATGTCGGTCATATATCCGCCCAGTTCCAACGGCGTCTTGTTTCGCATCAGCGGGATGGTGTATTCCACCCCGCCCCTGGAGCCGGGCAGGTACATGTGGCCGCCCCCGAGAAAACCGAAGTATTCCGTGAAGCCGCGCTCGTTCGGGTGGAAGCACGGGGCCGCGCCGAGGTGCCACTTGCCAATGGCCCCGGTGACGTAACCGGCTGATTTCATCACATCGGCGACGGTCGTCTGGTTCACCGGCAGGCCCACCTTCGTATCTTCCGGCAGCCACGCCGGGTTGTTCTCGTGGCCGAACCGCTGTTGATAACGGCCGGTCATCAGCCCGGCCCGCGTCGGGCTGCAGAATGAATGCGATACATAACCGCTGGTGCAACGCACCCCGTGCGCCGCCAGCGTGTCGATGTGCGGTGTCGGAATATCCTTGCAGCCGGTGAAACCGACATCCGCGTATCCCAAATCGTCGGCGAGGATGACGATGACGTTGGGCCGGCGTGTGGTCGCGGTGGCATCCGGGGCGGGTCCGGTCCACACCAGGCATGCAGCGGCCAGCAGGGTCAGGCGCCAGAGGAGGGGCATGCGCTTGGATGGAATCGAGTTCATGGGTGTTTCTCCTCTCAGTCGTACCGGTAAAGTTTCACGCGCAGGATACGGAGTTTGCCGGGTTCGAGAACGTGCCGCCGTCGAACGGCGGCAGTTTCGCCTGCCAGTTCGCGCCGGTCTCGCCACCGTTGAGCCGGCGACGGGGCTGCCACCGTCCGTTGACAAAACCGCCCTCGTCAATCTGCAGGATACCGTTGTACCGCAGGCCGGGCGTGCGCGGTGAGAAACGGACGGAGAACCCGTGGCCGGCGACGATGAACTCGCCCGGCGCCGCCTGAAGGATCAGCCCCGTGCCGTGCTTCTGGAGGACGGGCGGCGCCCCGGTGGTCACGACGACGCCAGCGGAGAGCAGTACGAGGGGGAACAACGTCGCTGCAGGTTTCATCCTCACGGCAGTTCTTCGATCATGATGTCCTTGTAGCTCGCCTCCGCCATCGCGCCGCCGTGGATTTGCAGGCCAATGAGGCCGCATTGTTCGAGACTTTCATCCGGTTCGGTGTAGTCCGTGGTCTGGACGCCGTTGATCGACAGCCGGACGCGGCGGCCCTCGCAACGGATGGCATACTCGTTCCAGTCGTCCCGTTTGAGCACCTTGTTCACTTCGGCCATGTCCGCCTGCGCGAGCGTCTTCTTGCGGCGCGATTCATCGTACAGGTTGCCCCAGAAGTTGGGGCCGCCGATGTCGGCCTGGTAGCCGATCATTTCGTTGGCGGGCGCGGGGGCGCGGCGGCTGCGGAACTGGACGCCGCCGTTGATGAAGCCGGAGCCGGGCACGCCCGCCAGCTTGAACTTCAACCGCAACACGAAGTTGGTGTAGCTGCGCGTCGCGGTGAGAAACTCGTTCCGTGGCACCTTCTCCTTGAGCGAGCCGCCCACGAACGCGCCCGCCTCGATGCGCCAGGTCTTGTTCGTGTCGCCCTCCCAGCCGGCGAACGTCTTGCCGTCAAAGAGTGAAACGGTTTTTTCGTCCGCGGCCGGCGACGAGGCTGCGACGAGCGTGAGCATCAGGGCTGCAAGCAGGTGTTTCATGGTGCGCCGTTGGCTTGCTTGTCCCATATCGCGGGCGGCCCCAAGTCTCAAGCCGAATCGGCCAGCCTGCGAGCCGGGCGTCTGGCAGACTTGTGATCCGGCGACACAGCCGCCCTCACGGGTCAGTGTCATGCAGACATGCAGGGGCCGAGGGCCAGGCGCTTGATGTTGAGCAGGTGGGTGAAGGTGACGTTGTCGGTGGTCGAGTTGCCGCCGAACGTCCCGCACCCCAGCGTGAGCGACGGCGTCAATCCCGTCCCCAGGCCGATGCATCCCTGCGCGCCGGAGGCGTTCAGCAGGATGCGGCTGGCGGGAATCTCGTCGCCGAACCGGCGGGCCAGCGCCTCGTTGCGCGTGTGGATGATCGCCGTGTGCCCGATGCCCTGGTGTTCCAGAATGAGCCGGCAGAGCGCGATGGCCTGATCCTCGCCCTTGACGGTGAACAGCGACAGGATGGGCGCGAGTTTCTCGGACCCGAAGGGGCCGCGGATGTCTCCCATCCCCGCGGGCACCACGAGCAGGCGCGGCGGCGTCGCACGGCGCAGCCCGGTCTTCTGGGTGATGAACGCGGCGGACTTGCCGATGAAGGCACGGTTGACCGCCGGGTGCGCCAGGTCAAACGCCTGGGGCGTGAAGCGGTAAAGCTCGTCGGGCGTCAACAACGTGGCGCCCTGCGCTTCCAGCTCCTTCACGAAGGCATCGCGCACGCTTTCGTCCACGACGAGGTTGTTTTCCGAGCCGCAGATGACCCCGTTGTCAAAGGTCTTGCTGCGCACGATGGCGCTCGCGGCGGCGGTCAGGTCGGCATCGGCGCATATCCAGACGGGGGCATTGCCCGCGCCGACGCCGATGGCGGGTTTGCCGGACTTGTAGGCGGCTTCCACGAAGCTCGGTCCGCCGGTGGCCAGGATCAGGCCGACCTGCGGATGTTTCATGAACGCGGCGGTCTTGCGCCGGTCGGTGCGGTTCGCCACCCATTGCACCAGGTTCGACGGCGCGGCGTGGCGGGCCAGCGCCGATTGAATCAGCTCGCCGGTCATGTTGCCCACGTGAATGGCGTCGCGATGGCAACTGTAGATGAGCGCATTGCGGCTCTTGAGGGCGATGAGGGTTTTGAAGACGATCGTGGACACCGGATTGGTGACGGGGATGACGCCGAAGATCACGCCCACCGAACAGGCGATTTCGACGACGTGCTGTGGATGGACTTCCCGCATGGGGCCCGCAGCCTTCTCGTTCAGCAGGCTGTTCAACACGTTGGTACAGGCGAACTGGATCTTGAGCACCTTGTCCGCCGCCGTGCCCATGCCGCTGTCGGTCACGTTGACCTCGGCCAGTTCCGCCGCGTGGGTGGCGACGGCCCCGGCGATGTCCTTCAGCAGCGCGTCCACGCGATCCTCCGGCCAGGCGGTGAACAGCTTCTGGGCTGCGGCCGCCTGCGCCACCATCCGGTCGGCTTCCGGGTCCGGCACGTCGGCGAGCAGGTAGTCGGTCATCAACGCGTTTTCACGGCGGATCTTCTGTGTCAGGCCCCGGCTGAAGGCCAGCAGCAACGCGTTGCTCGCCACGGGATTCTCCCGGGCGAGTTTTTCGAAGTCGTCGCGCGACATCCAGCGCGTCTGCACGTCCGTGTGGGCGAAGGCACTGGCCGAGCGCGGCTGGCCGTCCAGCAGGCTGAACTCGCCCAGCAGTTCGCCCGGTTTCAGGTAGCACAGCTCGTGTTCGAGCGCGCCGGAGGCGGCGCGCGCTTCCACCCGGACCTCGCCGGCGTCGATCACATAGGCGCCGTCGCCCGGATCACCCTCCCGCATGATGCAGGAACCTTTGGGAAACGAGACGGGTTGCAGGAACGCCGCCACTTGTTGGAAGACCCCCGGGTCCATCGAGGCGAACACATGTACATCCATAAGAAACTCCTTTGACTGCGATTAAACGACACGCCTGTGTCAGCCGAAATTGCGCGCGGAGACTGCCTGCCACTCTGCGCCCTGTCAAGCTGCAAGACGCGAAACCGTGCCCTGAATTTGGGGATTGTCAAATCCGGCCCGCCGGTCTAAGTCTCTGGAGCATGGGCTGCCTCCATACACCATGAAAGCTCCACAATCGCCGGTCTCCCGAAATTCCGTTCCAACCCGCTTCACGCCGCCGCCGGCGTGTCTCTCTCGCCGCCATTTCCTCCAAAGCTGTACGGCGGGGGCGTTGCTCGCCGCGCCGATGATCGTGCCGCGCCACGTCATCGCGGGCAGCGGCCAGACGCCGCCCAGCGAGAAAATCAACATCGCCAGCATCGGCGTCGGCGGCATGGGCCACGGCGATGTCATGAGCGTCTCCGGCGAGAACCTCGTCGCGTTTTGCGATGTGGACGACACCCGGGCGGCCAAGACGTTCCAGAAGCTGCCCGACGTGAAACGGTTCAAGGATTTCCGGAAGATGTTCGACGCGATGGAGAAGCAGATCGACGCGGTGACGGTGTCCACGCCGGACCATACGCATGCCGTGGCGGCGATGGCGGCCATCAAGCGCCGCAAACACGTGTATTGCCAGAAACCGCTCGCGCATTCGATGGATGAGGTCCGCCAGTTGATGGCGGCGGCGCGCAAGTACGACGTCGTCACCCAGTTGGGCAATCAGGGCCATTCCTTCGAGTCCACCCGCATTTTCTGTGAATGGATCCGGGACGGCGCGATTGGCAACGTCCACACCATCCACGCCGGCTGTCCCGCGCTGAACTCCGGCATCGACGAACTGGCGGGCCTGAAGGAGCATCCGCCGGTGCCGCCCGATCTGGACTGGGATCTCTGGCTGGGACCCGCGCAGAAACGGCCCTATCATCCGGCGTATGTGCCGGGCCACTGGCGCCGCTGGGTGCCGTTCGGCAACGGCACGCTGGGCGACTGGGTTTGCCATGTCGTGGACCCGGTCTTCTGGGCGCTGGACCTCGGCGCGCCGGCGACCGTGCAGGCGGCGTTCAAGGATTACGATCTCAAGACGCAGGGCGACACGTATCCGCCCGGCCTGCAGGTGACCTTCGAGTTCCCGGCCAGGGGTAGCCGCGGGCCGGTCACGCTGCATTGGTACAGCGGCACCGAGCGCGTTCCGCGGCCGCCCGAGCTGGAACCGGAGCGCAAGCATGTGGAGACCGGTGCGGTTGTGATCGGCGACAAGGGCGTCATCACCTACGGTTCGCACGGCGCCAGCGGCGCGCGCATCATCCCCGAGTCGAAGATGCGCGACTACAAGCGGCCGGAGAAGACGCTTCCGCGGGTGAAGGAACACCATCAGGACTGGCTCGACGCCATCCGGACCGGCCGGAAGGCCGGCTCGGATTTCTCCTACGGCGGCCCGTTGACCGAGCTGGCGTTGCTGGGGATCATCTCGACCAAGATGGGCGGGACGAAGCTCGAGTGGGATGGCGAAAAGATGCGGTTCAAGAACTGCCCGAAGGCCAACGCCTGTCTCCGGTCGTCATATCGCAGCGGGTGGAAGCTGTAACGGCGGCGGGGTCGCAAGCCGGGTCTCCCCGGGATGTGCGTTTGACATGGGGTGCGCACGTCGCGCGTCCGTGATGAATTTGGGAGTTGTCAAACTCCCCGGACAGGTCTAAGTCTCAAGACCTGTCAACCACAGGAGCTTGCCATGAAATTCGCCGCCATAGCCGCCGCCTTCATCGCTTCACTTGCATCCGTCATCGCCCAGCGTCCGTGCGAACCGTGGCAACAGCCCTATGCCGGCCAGGACGCCACGGGCCCGCAGGTCATTGCGTTCTGGCCGTTCGCGGCCGGCGCGGACACGGCCGATGCCTCCGGCCACAAGCTGGAGGCGAAACTCCAGGGCGCGACCGCCGTCAAGGACAGCCGGTTTGGCGGCTGTCTTGAATCGTTCCGCGGCCATCCGGTGGAGGACAAACGCCACGCCGCCCTCGTTGCCAATAATCCGGCCCTGTCGCCGAAAGGCGCGTTCACGATCGAGATGTGGATCAAGCCGAAGAAGGAACTCGGCGGCTATCCCGAGGCCTTCCTGCTCGACAAGAAATATGTGGCCCACACCGACTACCAGTTCACGCTTGGTGCGGCAGACAAGGGCGGCTCGCGGCGGTTGACGGCGAACCTCGGCTTCGGCGCGGATTCGGACCGGTGGTTGTCCGACCCGGCGGTTTATGAGCCGGGCGTCTGGCACCACGTCGCGTTCACCTACGACGGCGCGGGCG
The DNA here is from genome assembly GCA_964482575.1 of uncultured Verrucomicrobiota bacterium. GTDB lineage: Bacteria > Verrucomicrobiota > Verrucomicrobiia > CAIQCK01 > CAIQCK01 > CAIQCK01. The sequence continues at coordinate 10,452 of CAZAAF010000088.1, forward strand.
AGGGTCGCTTCTGGCGCGACGGCATCGCGCTCGGCGGCGGCAAAAAACCGACGCGCACGGCGGTGGCGGCCGGGAAACATCCGCTCTCCATCGGCGACCGCATCGGCAGCAATTATCACGGCTTCCCCGGTTTCATCGCGCAGGTGCGGCTCAGCAACGGCGTGCTGGAATTCCGGCCGGCGGCGTTCGCCGTCGCCTCCGATCGCACCACGTTCGTGCGCATGGAGAAGGAATCGTTGATCCGGTTCACGGTCACCAATCTCCAGCGGACGAAGCTCAAGGGCGCCACCGCCGTCGTTTCGCTCGACGGGTTGTGTGAGAAGAGCTTCGCACTGCCGGAACTCGACGGCGGCGCGAGCCACGGGCTGGAGTACAAGCTCGACACTTCCCTGCGGCCCGACAGCTATCAGTTGCGCGCGCGGCTGCAAATCCCCGGCGACAAACCCTACGTCAGCGAAGAGGGATTCCCGGTGGTCATCGTCCCGCGCCCGCTGCCGCACCGCATGCCGGTGGTGATGTGGGGCGTGGGCGGCACCGACAATGTCATCAAGGAAATCCCGCGGCTCAAACACATCGGTTTCACGCACTGCCTCGGCATGGGCGCGGATTATTCCGCGATTTGGGCCGCCGGCAAACCGGCCGCCGCATCGGCGAAACCGGAGACGGTGGCCGAGACCAAGCACATGCTGGACGTGGCGCTCGCCAACGACCTGGGCGTCATCATCAGCCTCTCGCCGGCCCACTGGCTGGCGGATGCGAAACAGGACCTCCGGCGCATCAACCGCAAGGGTGCCGTGGACGCGAAGC
>CAZAAF010000088.1:11268-11551 GCA_964482575.1 uncultured Verrucomicrobiota bacterium
CAACATCTGCGGGTGCCTGCCGCCGGTGAAGGAGTTCTGCTACAACGTCGGCGCGTCCGTGGCCCAGACCTACGGCGCGTTCCCGGCGTGGCAGGCGGCATTGCTGCACACGGAACTCCGCGACGGCGCGAGCCTCTGTTTCCACGACGCCGACAAGGAGGCGCTCCGCAAGGCCACCGGCATGGAGATCCCGGCGGACATCGGCGGAAAGTCGGGCGTGGATTATGCCAGGATCAAGGATTTCCCCGCCGACCGCGTCATCCCCGACGATCATCCGCTATAC
>CAZAAF010000089.1:0-9069 GCA_964482575.1 uncultured Verrucomicrobiota bacterium
CCCGGCGCGAAAGTGGTCGCCCTCTGCGACAGCATCGAGAAGCGGCTCACGGGCGATTGGCGCGACATCAAGGGCAACATCGGCGACTCCGGCGGCGTGCAGGATCTCACGGGCATCGCCACCTACACGGACGTGGACAAGATGCTGGCCGACCCGAACATCGATCTCGTGGACGTCTGCATGCCGACGATCGCCCACCGCGACGTGACGCTCCGCGCACTCGCTGCCGGCAAGCACGTCATCTGCGAGAAACCGATGGCGGTGAGCCTCAAGGACGCCGACGCGATGCTGGCCGCCGCCAAGAAGGCGAAGAAGCACCTCTTCATTGCGCAGGTGCTGCGGTTCTTCCCGGAGTTCGCCTATGTGAACGAGTGCGTGGCCGACGGCCGTTACGGCAAGCTGGTGGGCGCGCACTTCAAGCGCGTCATCTCCATGCCCGACTGGCTGACCGGCAACTGGTTGAAGCAGGCCAAGACCAGCGGCGGCCCGATGCTGGACCTGCACGTCCATGATTCGGATTTCATCGCCCACACGCTGGGCGTGCCGAAGCGCGTCACGAGCCAGGGCATCGTCTCCGGCGGCGTGGTGACCTACGTCGTCACGCAGTACGACTTCGGGAAGAAGAACCTCGTCATCACCGCCCAGAGCGGCGCGGTGGCGGCGAAGGGCCTCTGCTTCGAGCACGGGTTCGATGTCTATTTCGAGCACGGCACGCTGCAGCACAACTCCAAGGCGGGCCTGCCGCTGACGTTGTGGAAGGAAGACGGCGGCTCGGAGAAGATCGACCTCAGCGGGCGTGAGGAAGGCTACACGGCGGAGCTGCACCATGCGGTGGACGTCGTCGCCGGCCGCGCGCCGAAGAACAAACTCTCCGCGGTCAGCGCGCGCAACGGCCTGAGGGTTTGCCTCGCCGAGGCGGCTTCGGCGCGGTCGGGCAAAGCGGTGAAGGTGTGATATAATCAATGCTATGAAGCCTTGATGAAAGACGTGCGTTTATGTCGGCGACCAATTTCAACACGAAGAACGACACCTATCGAAAATTGATGGGGAACGGATTGACGTATCGCATCCCGCGTTTTCAGCGTGATTACAGTTGGACGGAGGAAGAATGGGAAGACCTGTGGATGGATATTTTGGGTACGCTCAGAGAGGGAGGCGAGCCCGCTCACTATATGGGGTATCTCGTTCTGCAGTCCGACAATGAAAAGGTCTTTGACGTCATTGATGGCCAGCAACGCCTCACGACATTGAGCCTGATCGTGTTGGCGGTTTTGAAGAATCTTCAAAGTCTGGTCGCGAACCGGCACGATGCTGATAACAATCAACGCCGACTCGACCAGATTCGGCAGACCTACATTGGATATCTCGATCCGGTTACGTTGGTTTCCAAGTCCAAACTGGTGTTGAACCGGAATAACGACAACTATTATCAAAGCTACATCGTTCCTTTGGGGCACTTGCCGGTGCGCGGGTTTCGCGCTTCGGAGCATGGACTGCGAAAGGCTTTTGAGTGGTTCGAGAAGCGCGTTGCAGATTACGCCCGCTCCAGCGGAGAGGATCTGGGGGTTGTTTTGGCGCGGTTCGTCGAATCCTTGAGTGACAAGCTTTTTTTTACAGTCATCTCTGTCAATTTCGTATTGTACGCTTAGAAGGTGTTTGAGAGGCTGAATGCCCGCGGCGTGCGCCTTTCAGCCACCGATTTGCTCAAGAACTATCTTTTTTCCGTTCTTCACCGGGACGGTCAACATGAACATGAAATGAAGTCGCTTGAGAACCGGTGGGAAGCGATGGTTGGACGACTTGGCAGTGAGAGTTTCCCAGACTTCCTTCGCGTTCATTGGAACAGCCGGTTCTCCTTTGTTCGCCAAACTGAATTGTTCAAGACGATCCGTGGGAAGATTGTCACGCGCGATGCAGTTTTTGAACTCATTCGGCAGATGGAAGAGGACATGGACTCGTACATGTCCTTGACGCAGCCTGAGATTGGACATTGGGGTCCTGCTCTCAAACAGCATGCCAGTGATCTTCGAATGTTTGGGGTGAGACAGCCGTTTCCGCTCCTGATGGCGGCTCGGCGGGCTTTTTCCGATGCCGAGTTTGAAACGGTGTTGCGCGCCAGTGTTGTGATTTCATTTCGATACAACGTTATTGGCAGCCAACCTACCAACGAGCAAGAGCGCGTGTACAATGCGGTGGCCGAAAAACTTTCCGGTGGACAATTAACCGATGTTGGTGCCGTGCTGAGGGCGATGTCTTCAATTTATCCCGGGGATGACGCTTTTCGCGCTGCATTTACTGAGAAAACGCTTCGTACCACACAGTCCCGTAACAGGCGCGTTGTTCGTTACGTCCTTTGCGCGATTGAAAAACGGTTGAGTGGTTCCGATCTTGATTTTGACAGTGATAGTTTCAATCTCGAACACATCCTGCCTGAAAATCCGGAAGCGGGGTGGGAGAAATTCGCCGACGATGAAGTGGAAGCATTGGTTTACCGACTCGGGAACCTTACGCTCCTGAGCAAAGGACCCAATAGGGATGTGGGCAATGCACCCTACGCCATCAAGAAGCCAGTTTATGAAACGAGTCCTTACGGGATCACCAAGAAAGTAGCTCAAGACAATGCCGACTGGACTCCTGAAAGGCTCGCCGCTCGGCAAAACTGGATGGCAAATCAAGCCACGGCCATTTGGCGCATTGATCAGCTTCCTTGAGCCGCGCCCCGAAGAACAAACTCTCTGCGGTCAGCGCGCGCAACGGCCTGAGGGTTTGCCTCGCCGAGGCGGCCTCGGCGCGGTCGGGCAAAGCCGTGAAGGTGTAGGCAGGAGCGGGATTCCCGCGGCTCCCATTCCTTGTTGTGATGTGTGGAAGTTCCGGGAGAACCGGGACAGCCGGAGGATTATCCTTTTTTCCCGTGGTGCCGATGCCCGGGCGGATCAGTTGTCGCTGAAACGGAACGGCGGGCGGCCACGGTCACCATCCAGGGCGATGCCGCGATCCGCCCGCGGGGCGGGAAGGGTCCTGGGCGGCACCGGGTCTTCAGGTTCCGGCGTTTCAAGCTCGTTGGCGAGCTGTTCCAACTGGCGGCGCTGATGTTCCTGAATCCGGTGCAGGTCGCGGGCCAGTTGGGCGAGCGTGCGGCAGCACCGGGCGAGGACCCAGAAGAGAACCGCCACCAGGAGTGCCGCGGTGATTGCCATGCGGTTAACGTAACGCTGCGCGCCCTGCGGCGCAAGTGGCCCCCGTCGCCCTCCGGTTCATCTGCCCCAAGGGTCTGACACACCCCTGAATCTGTCGGTTGTTCCAAGGTGCATCACGACCTTGATCGGGGTTGAAACGAGGACAACCAGCAGGAGGATCCACCCCCGGCGTCTCGGGAACTGACTGGATTGTGCACGTTATCCGGCTTTCGTGTTCCTGACAGACTCTGGTGCGGGTGTGTTTGCAACAATCTCTTTGGATTGCGGGTGCGCACAGATGTGCATGAAGCCAAAAGGACAACTGTGGGGACAATCAAATGGACTGGGGACCAGACATTCGACAATCTCGGGGATCAACTGACGGGCGCGACAGACACGAGGGTCAGGAAGCGAGCGGTTCAGGTTTGTTGGAAGCCCCGATTCCATTGAGCCAAGATAAGGGGTCGGGCCAACGTGAGCCATAGGGGATATCCCTGAAAATCATGTCGGCAGGATTACTACATGTAGTCGGAGAAACCCCGATGCCCGTCAGGTGATTAGGGCAAAAAAAGTCGCCAGCGAGGGATATGCGAGAACGAGGAGCAGAAGGGTTTGGAGACTACCCGCCGTTCATCCGGTCGCTGGCGACAAAAATCCTGTCGGACCCCATGATAGACACGCCGGACCCGCCACGGCCATAGGGAAGAACCTTAAACGCACGTACGACTTTGGATGATGCGTTCCAGCGGAGATGGATCCATCGTGCGGCGGGAATGCGTGCGCCGCCCGCCGGACCGCCGGGGGTCCAAACAGTTCGGGCGGGTTCGTTGCCGAACCCGCCCGAAATCTTCCCGGCCTGGGGCCGTCCGAGACGCGCTTACTTCGCGCCGTACTCGGGGCACTTCTTCTCGATGAGGTTTTTCTCCAGGCGCGTGTACTTGGGCAGGCCGCCCTCGTGCGGGATGTCCACTTCGCCCATGATCAGCGGCCGGGCGTACTCGATGAACTTCTCGTTCGGGAGCGTGCCGAGTTCGTTGATCCAGTCGCGGGGCAGCATCTTCTCGTTGTTGGCGACATCGGACAGGCCGGCGGTGCCGGTGCCGTACTTGATGCTGTCGCCCGAGCCTTCGCGGGTGAGGATGACCATCACGTCGGTCTTGCCCTCGACGGCGAGCTGGACGGCGCGGGCGCCGGACAGGTAGGCGTTGTCGCGGTCGGTCTTGCTCATGCAATGGGCCGCGGCGCGCTGGATGACGCCGAGCTTGGCGGTGCGGCACTTGACGTGGACTTCCTCCTCGACGATGCCGCGGATGCTCTCCGCCGCGCCGCCGAGCTGGGTGTGGCCGAAGGCGTCCTTGGAGAACTTGCCGGCCATGAAGCTGATGAGTTTGCCGTCGGGGCCGCACAATCCCTCGCCGACGACGATGACGCAGCGGCGGTACTTGGCAATGGCGTCCTTGACCTCGGCGATGAAGGTTTCCTGCGTGAACGGGACTTCGGGCAGGAGGATGATGTGGGGGCCGTCCTCCGGGGTGCGCTTGGCGAGCACGGCGCCGGCGGCGATCCAGCCGGCGTGGCGGCCCATGACCTCGATGAGGCTGCAGGTCGGCTGGCTGCACATGGCCTCGGTGTCGCGCGAGGCTTCCATGACGGCGGTGGAGAGGTACTTGATGACGCTGCCGTAGCCGGGGCAGTGGTCGGTGTAGGGCAGGTCGTTGTCGATCGTCTTCGGCACGCCGACGACGCGCAGCTCGTAGCCCTGTTGCTGGGCGAGCTTGCTGACCTTGTCGGCGGTGTCCATGGAGTCATTGCCGCCGGCATAGAAGAAATAGCGGATGTTGTGCGCCTTGAAGACCTCGAGGATGCGCTCGCAGTCGCGCTGGGCCTCGGCGGCTTTGGCGGGGTCCTTGCTGCCGAACGCCAGCTTGTGGCGGCAGGAACCGAGGGCGGCGGCGGGGGTGTAGAGCAGGCCCTTGATCGCGCTGTTCTTCTCCTCGCTCAGGTCGATGATGGTCTCATTGAGCACGCCGAGGATGCCGTTCATGGCGCCGTACACTTCCTCGATCTGCTCGTGCTTGTACGCCTCTTCGATGACGCCGGCGATGCTGGCGTTGATCACGGCGGTGGGCCCGCCCGATTGGGCCACGATACAATTTCCAACTAAGTCTGCCATAAGCTTTATCCTCTGCTGTTCAACTGCGTTTGGTTCAAAGTCCGCCATGGTTGCAAACGCTCCGCGGCAAGTCAATAGCTGATGGCCAAAAATACGCCGGGGGGCGACAAAGCACGGCCCACGCCAGCCCCGTGGCGCAGACTTCCAGTCTGCTGTATCGCCGGCTTCCCGCCGGCCCGACGTTCACAACACGAGCGGTGTCTTTCATGCAGACGGTCTGCGGATTGGAAATCCGCGATACAGCAGACTGGAAGTCTGCGCTACGCCTGGCGACCCGGTGGCCGATGTGACATTGGGGTGACGGTTCAGGGAGCGTTTGTTTTTTTGGCCGGGTTCCGGTATCCTTGGACCCCGTGGAGCACACTATTCATAACGGAAGGCGGTGCCTGGAGAGGTGGACCTGTCTGGGCCTGGTGGCCATGCTGGCGTGCGGATGTTCGTTCCGCCGGATGGCGGAGAACCAATTTGCCGACGCGCTGGCGGCGTCCGGCGGCACCTTTGCCTCGGACGACGATCCGGAACTGGTGCGGGACGCGATTCCCTTCGGCCTGAAGACGATGGAAGGCCTGCTGGCGGATTTGCCGAGGCATCGCGGCCTGCTGCTGTCGCTCGCCTCCGGGTTTACCGAGTACGGCTACGGTTTCGTGCAGATGGAGGCGGATGAGGTGGAGGCGCAGGACCTGGCCAAGGCCACGGCCATGCGCACCCGCGCCCGGAAGCTTTTCCTGCGCGCCCGCGACTATGGCTTGCGCGGGTTGGAAGTGACGCACCCCGATTTTGGACGGCAACTGCGCGAGAATCCCGCCGCCACGGTCAAAGGGGCGACGGCCGAGGACGTGGCGTTGTTGTATTGGACCGGCGCGGCATGGTCGCTGGCCATCTCGTCGGCGAAGAACGATTCGAAATTGATGTCGGAGCTGCCGGCGGCGGCGGCCATGGTGCAGCGCGCGCTGGACCTGGACGAGGCGTGGGACGGCGGTTCCCTGCACGAGTTTTTCATCGCGTATGACGGCGGGCGCTCCGCGTCGATGGGCGGCTCGATGGGACGGGCGCGCCAGCATTTTGCGCGGGCAGTGGAGTTGAGCGGCGGGCTGAAGGCGTCGCCCTATGTCTCGCTGGCCGAAACGGTGTGCGTCGGCGAACAGAAGAAGACGGAATTCAACCAGTTGCTGGACAAGGCGCTGGCGGTGGATGTCGATAAGAAGCCGGAGTGGCGGCTGCTGAACGTCATGAGTCAGCGCCGGGCCCGATGGCTGAAGTCGCGCGTGGACGATTTGTTCCCGTGACCCTGGCGAAGGTGGCCACGACGGCCACCTGAACTTTTTTTGAGAAACCGCGTTATATCCGGCGAACGGCGTCGCCTGATACGGGTTGCAACGGATTTGTGGAAAGAAATTCATGAGCTTTAACATCTTGGATTGGAGCAGGTTGCGTGGATGGATGGCGGCGGGTGTGCTGCTGGCGGCGCTGCCCCTGGCGCACGCCCAGCGCGTTACCGTCAAGCTGGCCACGCTCGCGCCCGAGGGGTCTTCCTGGCACCTCATCCTCAAGGAGATGGGCGAGGAGTGGAAGAAAACCTCCAACGGCACCGTGACGTTGAAGATTTATCCCGGCGGTGTCGTGGGCGACGAGGCGGAGATGATCAGCAAAATCCGTCTCGGGACGATCCACGCGGCGGCGGTGACCTCGATGGGGCTCGCGGAGATCGACCGCGGCGTGATGGCGTTGTGCATCCCGATGCTGTACCGGTCCGACGCGGAGCTGGATTATGTCCGCTCGAAGCTGGCGCCGAAGCTCGAGGCGCGGATGGCGGAGAAGGGCTTCATTGTCTTGAACTGGGGCGAGGCGGGCTGGGTGCATTTCTTCACCAAGACGCCCGTGACGCGGCCCGACGACCTGAAGAAGCTCAAGATGTTCTCCTGGGCCGGCGACAACACGACGCTGGACCTCTGGAAGAACGCCGGCTTCACGGTCGTTCAACTGGCCAGCACGGACATCATGCCGGGGTTGCAGACGGGCATGATCAACGCCTTTGCCACGACGCCCGTGGCGGCATTGTCGTTCCAGTGGTACTCGCTGGCGCCGAACATGACCGACATGCGCTGGGCGCCGCTGATCGGCGCGACCATCCTCGACAAGCGCGTGTGGGACCGCATTCCCGCCGACATGCAGGGCGCCATCAAGGCGGCGGCGCTCAAGGCCGGCGAGAAGGTCCAGGCGGATGTCCGCAAGGGCGCCGGCGAGGCGGTGAAGGCGATGAAGGAGCACAAGCTCAACGTCGTGCCCGTGTCGGCCGCCGTGGAAACCGAATGGCGCACCACGGCCGAGGGTGTGTACCCGAAGCTTTCCGGATCGTTTGTGCCGGCCGACGTATTCGAGGAAGTGAAAAACCTGGTGAAGGAATTCCGGGCCAAAGGCGGCGCTGGTGCAAACTGAGCCGCCAACCCTCCTCCCCGGCCATGGCGCCCCGCCTTCGGGATGGGGAGCCTTGCGCCACGCCGAAAACTCGCTGGCCATCGCGGCGCTCGCGGCGATGTCGCTGCTGCCGCTGATTGAAATCGTCACGCGCAAGTTCTTCAACTGGGGCATTCCCGGTTCGCCCGTCGTCGTCCAGCACCTGACGCTGGTCATCGCGTTCCTCGGCGCGGCGTTGGCGGCGCGCGAGGGGCGGTTGTTGAAGCTGGCCACCGGGGAAGCGCTGACGCACGGACGATTCGGGCATGTGGTTGGCGCCTTTGGCGCGGCGGTGGGCGCTTGTGTGACGGCGTCGCTGGCCTATGCGAGCCTCCAACTCGTGCTCACCGAGCATGCCGTAGTCCCCCCGAAGGACATCGTTCCCGGGCTGAAACAGTGGGCGGTGGAGGCGGTGATGCCGGCGACGCTGGCGCTGGTCACGTTCCGGCAGGTCTGGCGCGCGTCGGATCGCTGGCCGGGGCGGAGCATCGCGGCGCTTGGCGTGGTCGCGGCGGTGATTTTCAAGTTCCTGCCGGACAGTGCGGGCGGATTCCTGCTGTGGCCGTTGATGGGGTTGCTCATTGCCGGCACGGCGGTGGGCGCGCCGATTTTTGCGATGATCGGCGGTGCGGCGTTGTTGTTGTTCTGGAGCGAGGCGACGCCGGTGTCGTCCGTGGCAGTGGAATGCTACCGGCTGACCGTGTCGCCGATGCTGCCGACGATCCCGCTGTTCACGCTGGCGGGCTACATCCTGGCCGAGGGCGGGACGAGCCAGCGGCTGGTGCGCCTCTTCAATGCGTGGTTTGGGTGGTTCCCGGGCGGCACGGCGGTGGTGGCGTCGCTGGTGTGCGCGTTTTTCACGACCTTCACGGGCGGCAGCGGTGTGACGATCCTGGCTGTGGGCGGCCTGCTGCTGCCGATGATGTTGCAGGCGAAGTATCCGGACCGGTTCTCCGTCGGCCTGCTGACCACGGCGGGGTCGCTGGGCCTGCTGTTCCCGCCGAGCCTGCCCGTCATCCTCTACGGCATCGTGGCGCAGCAGCAGCACGTGAACGTGGACATCAAGGATTTGTTCATTGCCGGCTTCGTGCCGGGCTGCCTGATGGTGGCGGCGTGTGTGGCGTGGTCGGTGCGGCAGGGGATGAAGAGCAACATCCCGCGGTCGCGGTTCGCGTGGCGCGAGGCATGGGCGGCGTTGCGCGCCGCCAAATGGGAGGTGGCGCTGCCGTTCGTGGTGATGGTCTTTATTTTCGGCGGCTTCGCCAC
>CAZAAF010000089.1:9079-11510 GCA_964482575.1 uncultured Verrucomicrobiota bacterium
ACGCTGGTGGAGGCGGCGGCGTTGACGGTGCTCTACGCGTTCTTCATCGAGTGCGTCATCCATCGCGACCTGAAGATCACCCGGGACGTGCCGCGGACGGTGACCGAGTGCGCGACGCTGCTGGGCGGCGTGATGATCATCCTCTGCGTGGCGCTGGGATTGACGAGTTACCTGGTGGACGCGGAAGTGCCGAAGCAGATGGCGACGTGGGTGCGCAGCCACGTCCAGTCGCAGTTCCTGTTCCTGCTGGGGCTGAACATCATGCTGATTTTCGTGGGCGGGCTGATGGATATTTTCCCGGCGATCGTGGTGGTGGTGCCGTTGATCACGCCGATGGGCGCGGCGTTTGGCGTGGACCCGGTGCATCTGGGGATCATCTTCCTGGCGAACATGGAGTTTGGGTTCCTGGCGCCGCCGGTGGGCCTGAACCTGCTGCTGGCGTCGTACCGGTTCAACCGGCCGCTGCCGCAGATTTACCGCAACGCGCTGCCGGGCATGTGCATCATGTTCGCGTGCGTGCTGGTGATCACCTACCTGCCGATCATGACGACCGGCGTGCTGAAGCTGGTCTCGAAGTAGCGCGCGACGGCCGGGGATTGTCCCCGGCGGGGGTCACGGCCCGCAGACGAGGCGGAACCCGGTCCGGCTGGAGGCGTCGTTGGGGAAGTAGGATTCACGGCGGGCGCATCGCACCGACGAGGGACCGTAGAAATACGACCCGCCTTTCACCACCCGTCCGGACGTGCCCTTGTCGTAAAACTCCGTGTGGGCGCCCGTCGGATCAAACGTGTCCAGGCACCACTCCAGCACGTTGCCCAGCATGTCCGCCAGATCGAAGCGATTGCGGCCGCGCGCGCCGTAGTGATCCACGGGTGCGATGAAGTCGAATCCGTCGCGCGCGCCGCCCCAATTCAGCCGCCCCACGCCGTCTTCCGACCAGTCGCCCCACCAGAATTTTGTCTGCCGTCCGGCCCGGCAGGCATATTCCCACTCCGCTTCCGTGGGCAGGCGTATGCCGTACCCGGCCGGCAGATGTCCGACCTGCTGTTCCCGTTTGTTCAGCCATTCGCAAAACGCCCGGGCGTCATTCCAACTCACGCAGCACACCGGGTGATTGTCCTGGATCGGGAATCCAAAGCCCGGGTCGCGCCAACTGGCGCCCTTCCTGGGTCCGGGCGACCCGTTGTCGCCCACCGGCGCCCAATCGACCCGACCCTTTTTCTCCGCGTCCGTGACGTAGGCGGTCTCGGCAATGAATTTTTTCCACTGGCCCACCGTGAGTTCCGTCCGGCCCATCCAGAAACCGCGCTGGATGGTGGTCTTGCGCGGAGCCTCGCCTTCCCACTTCACAAATTGATCCTTCATGCCGAACTTGACGGCCCAGGCCTGTTCCGCCTGGGTGCTGCCCAGCAGGAACTCGCCGGGAGGGATATAGACCATGGCCGCGGCCACGGTGTTGGTGTACACCGTGCCCAGGGATTTCAAGGCGGCATCGGTCGGGATCGCCGGGGTGGTGATGGCGGTGTCGGGGGGCACGCCAATGCCGAACCAGTACTTGATCCGGTAGCTCAGGTACGAGCGATTGAGATAACCGCCGAGGAGCACGAGGCCCGCAAGGGCGACGGCAACGCCCCACGTCCCCACTGAAAACGTCCGGCGCGGGACCGTCACCAGGGGTTTCGACGGGAGGTCCCCCGAGGACGCCGACAGTCCCCGGCGGATCGCCGCCAATTCGGCGATGAGTTCCTCGTAACTCTGAGGGCGCTCGTCCCGGCTCTTGGCCAGCATCTTCCGCACCAGTTCCACCAGCGGTTGGGGGCAATCCGGTTGCACCCCGAGGATGTCCGGCAGCGGCTCATTGACGTGTTTGATGATGACGGCCATGGACGTCTCCCCGTCGAAGGGACGCCGGCCGGTCAGCATCTGGTAGAGGACACAGCCCAGGCTGTAAATGTCGGCCCGGAAATCCACTTCCCGCGCCGATTGGGCCTGCTCGGGACTGATGTAGTGCGGCGACCCGATGGCGGTGCCGGGATCCGTCAATTCCGAGACCTCGGCTCCCATGCGCTTGGCCAGACCGAGGTCGCCGACCTTGGTCTCGCCGTTTCTGGACAGGAAGATGTTGGCGGGTTTGATGTCGCGGTGAACCACGCGCGCTTCGTTCCAGGCGTGCTGCAGGGCCTGGGCCACACTGAGCGTGATGGAGACGGCTTCGCGCGGGTCAATCCGTCCGTGGTTGGCGATATGCTTCTGCAGCGAGATGCCGTCCACAAACTCCATGACGATGTAGTAAACGCCCTTCACCTCGCCCGCGGTGTAAATCTGCACCATGCTGCGATGATTCAGGCGGGCGGCGGTGGCGGCTTCGCGCAGGAAACGGGCCACGAATTCTTCATCCCCGCTGAAGTGTGCCGCCATGACTTTGATGGCA
>CAZAAF010000090.1:0-11504 GCA_964482575.1 uncultured Verrucomicrobiota bacterium
TCCTCTTTCTTGGAATGGAAACGATCCCATGGGTAGGCCGTGTCCATATAGGACTTGTAATCCTCGTTCGGCCACGGGATCGGCGCGGTGAGGAACTCGAAAACGCCGATCACCTCGCGCGCGGCAAAGTTGCCGGTGGCCTTGAAGAAGCCCACGCTGATGCCCAACGGCCAGCCCTGGTTGCGGCACTCCTCGGTCAGCGTCGCAGGAACCTCCACGCCGCCAAACATGATGCCGGCCAGACCGCGCTTGAGTTTATCCGCAGGTCCTTCCGCCTGCGCGCTGGATGGCAGGAATGCACAGCCTGCCGCCATCGCGCCGGCAACGATAAGAAGATGAAGTCGTTTCATGTTGGCCTCTCTCAGTTGTGCCAGAGGCCCATGGCGTCAAGGCGGAAGAACGGTTGACCGCCTTATTGTTCCTCCACCACCACCGATGTACCGACGGTGACCATTTTCAGGAGCCGCTCGGCATTCCAGTTGGCGAGGCGGAAACATCCATGACTCTCGGTGCGCCCGATGTCCTCCGGCTTCGGCGTGCCATGGATGCCGTATCCGGTCAGGGGCGGACCTTCGCTGCCCGCGGCGCGTCCGATGGACAGCCAGAGCACGCCGACCGGATTGTTCGGTCCGGGTGGAATGATCAGTTTCGAGCCGATAGCCTGGGCCGCCGGCGACTCCGGGAAGACCTTCGGATCGAACGTGTAATTCGGACGTGGCGCCACCGCCACGATCTGCAGGTCGCCCACCGGGCGCTTCATCTTGTCGCGTCCGATCGAACACGGGAAGAATGCACAGAGCTTGCTGTCCGTGCCGTACACGGTCAGCCACTTGTTGGCGAGGTTGATCCGCACCTCGCCCGTCGTCGCCGTCGCCGCTCCACCCTCGACGTTCGGCACCAGGGCGTTGGTGGGCGTGTTGAGCGTGTCCCACGGAATCTGCGGATTCAGGGCGCGGATGAACCGCTGGGAGGCGTGGAACTTCTCCGCCACCAGTTCCAGCACCGTCTCGAAGGGCATGGACTTCTGGGCCGCGCGCTCGCGCCAGTCCTCCGGCACGCGGCCGAGCTGCGCAAAATCGTTGGTGGTGATCTCGTATGAAATGAATGCCGGCACCTCGAGTTTCAGCGCCCCGGCGGTGGCGTCGTTGAAGGCCCCGGTAACCGTCATGTCGTGCGCCGACTGCCAGGCGCGCAACGCCGCCCGCGTCTGCGCCCCCACCCGGTCGTCGATGCAACCCGGGGAGAACAGTTGCCGGTCGAGCGCGATTTGTTGCTCCGCGATGCGGTGCGAGGTCTGACCCCACGCCGTCGCCGCCAGCAACAACAACCCCAATGTCCAACGCGCTACCATGACCGAATACCAAACGCCGCTTCCTTGGCGGCGTCAAACTTTTCCTGTGCCTGGGCGTACTGTTCCAGATTGCCGATATCCAAGATCTCGCCATCGCACCGCCAGCCAAACACCGGTTGCCGTCCGCGCAACCAGCCGATGAAGTTGCCGGGCGAATCCGGATTGTTGTCGCCATCGAGATACGCCCCCAACAGATGCAGGCTCTCGCGGCGATAGACATAAATCGGCGGCACGGCGAGGTTGGTCTTGGGCTGCTGGGGCTTCTCTTGGAACTCCACCAACCGGCTGGAGGCATCGAGCACGGCAATGCCTGTGCGCTGCTGCGCCTTCAGGTCGTCGAGGCGACGCACGATCACGCAATCGCCCCGGCGCTCGCGGGCAAACGCCACCATCTGGGCGAGGTCCGCCGCGAAGAGATTGTCGGAAGCCAGCACCAGCGCATCGTCGCGGAGTTCGCGGCGCTCCACTGCCAGCCGCAGGTCGCCAATGCCCCCGAGACGCGTTTCGTTGGTGAGCGTGCCGTCATCGAGCAGATGCACGGGCACCGGCGGACGCCGCCATCGCAGCCAGTTTTCAAAATGCGCGATATACCGGTGGTTGCTGACGAGCGTCACCGCATCGATCCCCGGCACGGCGAAGACCTTCGCCATCACGTAATCCAGCAACGGCACGCCGCGCACCGGCAGCAACGCCTTGGGACAGTGATCGGTCAGCGGCGAGAGCCGCCGCGCATAGCCTGCTGCAAGAACAATGGCGTGCATCGTGTCTCCGTGTCTAAAGCGTCCGCGCCCCGTCGTCGGTCTGGCAGATGCACGCCGCATAACGCCGGGCTTCCGCCGGGTGCCGGCGGGCATAACCTTCGCCGACGGCCACCGCCACGCTTTCAGCCGTGCCGGGTTTCACCAGTGCAATGCAATTGCCCCGGAATCCGGCACCACTGAACCGCGCCCCCAGCACGCCGGGTGCACCGGCCAGCAATTCATAAAGGGTGATCAGCGGCGGCGACCCGCATTCGTAGTTCTTCACCGAGCTTTCGCCGCTCTCGGTCACCAACCGGCCCAGCCAGTCCAGATCCCCGGACGTCCATGCGGCGGCGCCGTCGTGCACCCGGGCCTGTTCGGTGAAGAAATGGGTTGCACGCTTCCGCAAGGTCGGCGGCAGCGTGGCGCCGTGTCTTGCAAAAATGTCCTCCCCCACCTGACGCAACACCGCCCCGTCCGCCACGTTCTGGCCGGCGGCGTTCATCAACTGCCTCGCCGCCTCCCGGCATTCCGCCACGCGCTGGTTGTACCCGGTGGACACCAACGGTTGTTCGACGCCGGAATATACGACGAGGAGTTCGAAGGCCTCCTCCTTCAATCCACTCACCGTGTGCCACCGCTCGCTCTGGCAATCCAGCAGCAACAGCCGGCTGCGCTGGCTCGCCAGGATGACCGATTGATCAAGAATGCCGTTTCGCAAACCGATGTAGCCGTTCTCAATCGCCCGGTCGAAATGGATGTTCTCCGCCACGGTGGCCGGAAGACCGTTCACCGCTTCGAGCGCGAGCAGATACGCCACCCCCACCGCGGCCGACGAGCTGAGGCCGCCCATGGGCAGGTCGCCGTCCACCATGGCCACCATGCCCCGGCACAGGCGTTTGCCAAATTGCTGCCGCAACGCCAGCGCCGCACCGCGCAGGTAATTGCCCCAATCGCCCTGACGGAACGATGGAATCGAATCCAACTCGAAACCCACCTGGCCGGGATAGTTCTTGCTGAGTGCGGTGACCTCTTTGGCGTGCGCATCCGGCGAGGGCGCGAACGCCAGCAGCACCGCCTGATTGAGCGCCAGTCCCGTGACCATGCCAAGCTGATGGTCCACATGCGCGCCGAGCGGACAAATCCGATAGGGTGAAACCACCAGGCGCACATCCGCCGGCGACACATGGAACGCGTGCACCAGCGCCGACTTCAGCGCGTTCGCACGCGCGTCAAGGCTGGGCGGATGAATCAAGGGTGATACGTCGCGTTTCAAGCAGGGTTCAGCTTTGCCATGAGCGAAACGCCTGTCAACGCGATTATGAACATCACGCAACCGGCATTATCGCCCCGGAGTTGAAAACAACGGCCCGCGTCCCGGCGCTCCAGGCGCCAGGACACGGGCACGATTGTCAAACGGTCGTCGCGTCTAGCCAATCTCCGGCACAATGAACGGAGCGCGCGCGTTTTCCTTCAGCATCGCGTTGGCGGCGGCGTTGCCCTCGAACTGCTCGGTCTTCGGATCCATCTTCAGCCACGGGCCGAGAGCGGCCTTGGTGGTGTCGATGTTCACGCCGTTGGCGGCGAGGTGATCCTTGAACCGGCCGAACGTCTCGGCCGCGTCGCGATGCCCCTTGATTTGCTCGAGGATCTCCCCGGGCGACGCTTGCTTGCCGATGCGATAGGAGATATTCGGCGTGTGGCAGAGCGCGCTGGACAGGTGGCCTTCGGTGATCGGCCCATTGAGGTCCGAAACTTTGCGGCTGCGAACGGCCTTGATGAAGTTGCCGAAGTGGTTGCCATCCTCGGCAAAGTCCATGACCACCCCGGAGGCTGCGCCGGCGGCACCCGATTTCGCCTTCTTGGGGGGGGCTTTGAACTCCTTGATCACCGCGCCGTCCTTGTCGTAAGCCGTCGCCTGGCTGTAGTTGGGAATGACGAGGTAGCCGTTCTCGCAATGGATGATGCAGCCCACACTGGCGCCAAGGAACTTGTCCATCTTCTCGACCCCGCTCTTTTCGGGCAGGCCGCGCACTTCAAAGATCAACGGCGCTCCGTCGTAATCGTGGTAGGCAATTTGCGTGTTGGGCGTCTCGCCGTCGTCCTCATAACCGAACCGGCCGCCCAGGCTCATCACCCGGGGGGACAGTTCGTGGACACCCAGCGCCCAGCGGCAGATGTCCATCTGGTGGATGCCCTGGTTGCCAAGGTCGCCGTTGCCGTAATTCCAAATCCAGTGCCATTCGTAGTGGACCGAGCCGTTCTTCTTGCTGTTGCGGCGCGGCGGAACCATCGGGGCCGGCCCGCACCAGAGATCGTAGTTGATGTTCTCGGGAACCGTCTGGGGGCCGCTGCTCTTGCCGATGCTGTCGCGGCGCTTGTAGCACAATCCACGCGAAATCTGGATCTTGCCGAGACCGCCCTTGTGAATGAACTCGATGCCGGCGCGGATGCCGCCGCTGGAGCGGCATTGCATCCCGGCCTGGACAATGCGCTGATATTTCGCCGCCGCCTTCACCGCCTGCCGGCCTTCCCAGACGTTGTGGGAAATCGGTTTCTCGACATAGACATCCTTGCCCGCCTGGCAGGACAAGATGGTCGCCAGCGCGTGCCAGTGGTTCGGCGTGGCAATGCTGACCACGTCAATGTCCTTGTTCTCCAGCAGCTTGCGGATGTCGACGTAGGTCTCGACTTTGTTGTGCTTCTTCTCGAAATTGGCGGCCCCTTTGGCCAGCACGTCGGAATCCACATCGCACAAGGCCACGACCTGCACCCCGGGCAGCCCGCTGAATCCGCTAATGTGCGCGGCCCCGCGGCCGCGGATGCCCACGACGGCCACCCGGATGGTGTCGTTCGCCCCGGCCGCCCGCACCCAGACGGAAGCCGGCAGGCTGGCCGCCGCGGTGGCGGCCAATGAATTCTTCAGGAAGTTTCTGCGTGTGATCATGGTCATGATGGTATCCTCGCTGCGTTCAGTACATTCTTGGTTGGTCATCAATTCGCGGCTGCCGACGCGGCATATTCCTTGTAATGCTCCGCCACTTTGCCGGTCTTCTCGTCACCGGTATGGAAGTAGAACCGATACCGGAAAGTCACTTTCTTGCCCGACTCGATCTTCAAGTCCCCTGCCCCCTCGGGCTGCGCATTGGGAGTCTTCACGGTGAAATCGTGGATGCCGTAGGGATTCACGCTGAACAAACCGTAATCGCGCACGTGCCAGTACGTCGGGTGGCGCGGGTTTTTCGGGTGATCGAAGATTGCCACACCCACCGGCTTGGTTTTCACCGGGCCGTAGTAGTCCACCCAGGCCGCACGCTTGCCCCAGGCGTCCTTGTCACGCTCGCCCTCGCTGTTGACGATATGGCCCTGCGCCACCTTGCCCTTGGCCGTGACGCTCATCGAGGTGGGCAGGCGGATGCTCATCGAGCCTTCCTTGGTGTCGCCGAACGTCACGTCACCCTGCGACGCAATGAAGGTGATTTCGAAATCGAGGATCCGCGCATCGCCGCACGGCTGAATCCGGATCGTCCGCTCGTCGGAGCACAACACCTTGCCATCGGCGGTGACCCAGTTGTTGCGGGAACGGATCACGCCCTGCGTGGCGCCGGACTTGACCTCCAGAAACTTGTCGTGGGCGGTCTTGCCAAACGCCTTGATCTCGGACCAGCAATCCACGCCATTGACCTTGCCGTGCGCATACCACAGTCCTTTGTGATGCGGGTGATCCTTGACGTCGTTGTCATTGTCCTCCATCGGCCAGTCGCGCGTCATGCCCACGCCGCCGGGGCCGATGATGGGATAGAAATACGGACGGGCCACGTCCTTGTAATGATACTCGGTGAAAAGCTCCCCATCGATCTTCACGCTCAGCTTGCCGTCCAACTCGGTGATGGCCACACCCTCCGCACCCATCGCCACCGTCGCCGCTGTCGTGCCCGCAACCATGCATACCGCCAACCAATGTTTCATCATGTTTCCTTGAAGCTGGATTTTGTCACCACGATTGTTCGGCAGTCGTCTGGCAGGCCGGTGCGTCGGCGCGGCCCGCGCAGTCTCAACCTTGACCACAACTTCCGTCCCGGCTCAAGTCTTTTGTGCCGCAAAATAGCGATGTTGAACAAGAAAGACAGGAAGGCGAAACGAAGGCAGGAAAACATAGCACAGGAAGATTTGTCACACTGTTTGCGCTCCTCTCTTCCTGTGATTCAACACTCCGCTACCCCGCCACGGCGCTGTCGGATGGGGAAATCCGTACAAGAAAATGGCGGAGAGGGTGAGATTTGAACTCACGTTGACCTTTCGGCCAAACCGGTTTTCGAGACCGGCGCTTTCAACCGCTCAGCCACCTCTCCGCGACACGGCCCGATTAACGTAGGAACCGCTGCGCCCCGGTGCAAGGTTTTTCTCAAGACATCGGCGTCAAAAAGCCGTCGGACACGGGATCCCGTCCGAATCTCCCGGCAGCCGAACCAGCCCACACATAGCGGCTTGCAACAGCGGTTTTCACTGTTGCCTCCGCAATCACCGGTCCGTTCGCGTGACACCAACCCGCCACCGCGTCACTATTGAAACCACCACGTAAAAAACCACGTGCGGGTCGGCACTGAAGACGTCGATGGACTCTTGCCGGATGACAGCGACGACGCTGGATAACGCGAAAGACGAAAACAACCCACGGGTGTCAGGTTTCCGTCTTGCTCCGATCGGAGGAAACTCCCTGCGTGACCAGATAATAGGCGTGCATCACATCCGTCCACAATTGGGAAGGGTGCTTCAAGTCATCCATCAGTTTCCGCAAAACATACCGGGGTCGCAGATGAAATCCACAGTGCCCTTTCTTGCGGAATTCGATTAGATCTTCATAGGTCAAACCATCCGGAACAAGATAAGGCCAGTGGCCAAAATAGCCATCCCCCAGCTTGCCTTGGATGTAATCCTCGACAAGGCTGGGCGAGATCTTGCCCTTCTGAACACACCAATCGAAATAAGGCGTTCCGGGAATCGGCAGGGTCACGTGATACCCCACGGCTTCAATGTTATGAAACCCCATCTTCTCCAGCCGTCTGGGAAGATCAACGGATTCTTGCAATTCCTTCCGGGTCTCCCCCGGATGCCCCAACATGAAGAATAGTTGGACAAACATCCGGTGTTTTTGGGCGGCTTTCATCCCCTCGATCAGTTTTTCATCCGAAAGGTTCTTCTTGATGACTTCGTTCCGAATGCGTTCGTTGCCACTTTCAATGCCCATCATCAATCGCAGGCAGCCGGCCCGCTTTAAGAGCCCCACCAACTCTTCATCAATCAGATCCAGCCTCGTGGTCATTTCAAACCCTACGCGCAGCCCTTGCCGCAGGATCTCTTCGCACATGGCCACCACGTGTTTGCGGTTGATGGTGGCAGAGTCATCCTGGAAATAGAACCGGCGGGTCCAAGACGCCCAGTGCTTCATTTCCTTCACGATGTTCTCTGCCGACCGCGTTCGCACACGCCGGCTCAAAGCCTGCCGGGCGCAGTAGCCGCAACTGTAGGGACACCCCCGGGTTCCAATGAACGGCAGGAGACCTCCCTTTTTGAAAACGGTGTTCTCAATCGCCTCAAAGGCGGGGAATTCCAAGGTATCCAGATCCTCCGGGTGGGGGGCATGAAACATGCCGCACAACTGCTCGCCAGCGAGGATCCGTGAGAAATGCTCCACAATGTAGTGGTCCGCCTCCCCGGTGACCGCGGAGTCAAAGCACGGATACCTTTGGGTGATGGTGGCATCGATACTGGGGTAGGCGTTGCCCAGGACTACATGCACTTTATCCCCAAACCGGTTCTTGATGGCTTGGGCCGTCCTGACGGCAGAGGTGATCCCGGCAAGAAGACAGGAAATGCCAACGATTTTTGTCTTCCCCCCTTCGATGATTTGCAGGAGATCCTCGATCGAATATCGGGCATCGGCATCATTGATTGCCCTGCATCGAATGCCGTTTTTCTTCAGTGCCGCGACCAAATAACCGATCCCAATGGGATAAGTTGCATTGCCCCTCTCATTGGCAAGGGCATTTGTATAACTGATCGGCAACTGAAGCAAAAGCACATCGGTCATGGCAGTCATAAAAGGGAAGAAACCGCTCTGCTCTTTTCCATAACTCTGGGGCACCCTATTGAATTCAGGAAGGCTTGTCAATTATCGTATGTTGGGAGCCGGGCAACCGGGCACACAGTCCATCGGATACGGTCCCGGTCATGCAAGGTCTCATTGAAAATGCGGGTGGGTCCGTCCGGCCGCCGGGGGCACGATCCCCAGTGCAACCGGCCAAGGGGCGGCACGGGAAATCCGGTTTCACAACACGTTCAGGACTGGACCTGTTTGGTGACTTCCGCGTAGATGCTGTGGGGTTTGTGCCCTTCGTGATCCAATGGATCCAGGTCGGGTACCGTGCCTTGCCTGAAATCACAAACCGTCAGTTTCTGGAACCCAGCTTCCTGGACCAGTAATTCGAGTTCCGACTTGTCGTAATGCCACTGGTGATCTCGGATAAAACGCCTCGACAACCTGTCCAGGAGACTTCCCGGCGCCACTTCTTTGTCGCTTCCCCACCACATTCTGCATAGATCCCGAGCCGGCCTGTCACCAGGACGGGCGGATGCCATCGCCTGCTGATACCCGAAAAACATCTTCAGGATGTCCGGCACCACCAACCTCAACACTCCCCCATCCTGCAGACACCGCCGGCATTCCCGCAGGACATGCAAGGCCTCCCACCGTTCGAAATGTTCAATGACATGGGAGCAGTAGATGAACTTCACGGAATCATCCGCCAACGGCAATGGTTTGCGAATGTCCACCAGCTTCAATTTCGGCCAGCACAAGTCATATCGCTGCGGCAACACCCCGAGGTCGATGATCAGCCGCCTCACGCGCGGCACCTTCGACAACATGGGAAGAATGCCCCAATCGAAATTCAACCAATGGTCCAACCCGCTGGGACCACACCCGATGTTCAATTTGATGACTGATGGCTTCATAAACAAACCGCGTGACGCGGACTATAGGCGAGAACCCCAATGATTGCCACCTCGTAAATGCCAACAGACATACCGCCGAATGGATTCCATGAAAAGGCGCCGCAGCGGGAGGCATGGTGACGTGGAGCAGGCGAAGTCAAACAGGAGGTCGTGATCCACCTTCGGCGCGGCCGTACTCGTGAGGGTTCATGGCCTGAACGCGTCAACACCGAGCCAGTGGAGTTCCCCTCACGCCTCCGTTTCATTCGCCGGTATAATACATGGAGGAAGTGGCCATCTGGTCCCTCGCCCGGTTCTCCTTTGAGGTTGGGTCTATTCGTACTCCATTACGGAAGACCCCGCCAAGGGTCTTTCCCATCCGCAGGAGGAGGATCCTGATGACCGGAAAAACAGGACCGGTCCTGGCATGCTCCAGACGGTGGCCGGGACCTTGCACCGGCTGGCACACCCCGTTCGTATCACCCGCGAGCGGCCTAATGACGAGGCAGGAGCGCGTCGCACTTCTTCTGCAAGGCTTCCGCAATCAGTTGGTACGCGTCGCCCGTCCAATGGTATTGGTCCCCGGCGGCGAGACTGAGACGGTCCTTGAGCAAGGTGTAGAGATCCACGATGTCCACGCCTTCGTCCTTCATGACTTTCTCCGCCAGCGTGTTGATCCGGATGACAATGGGATTCAAATCCCCCATGCCGGTGACGGGGCGGCCCTTGGCGGTCTGGGGCGTGGTGGCAGCCCAGATCAATCGGGCCTTCGGCGCACCCTTGCGGAAGGCGTGGATCATGTTCCGCAGGACGGTTTCGATCTGCGCGTCGGTGACCTTGTCCGGCGACCATTGCAACGAGTGCAATCCGTTGTTGAAGATGATGATGTCAAATGGCGCCACACCCGCGGCCACTTCAAACGCGTTGGCCGGGAAGCTGCCGACGTGGCCGACGAAATGGCACCAGTGGTAACACCAGGCCTTGTCCTTCATGAGCGCCGTGAAGCGGTCGCCGTACCCCATCGAAATGGAATCGCCGTAGTACAGGATGCGCGGCAACGGCTTGTCGGTCTTGCCCGGGACGCGAACCAGCCAGCCCTGCCCGCCGACGTAGCCGTTCTTCATCATGTCCGCCGACTCGCCCGGCAGGTAGAACTTGGTGTCCGGCCCGTACACCTTCAGGCTGAGGATCTCATAGTTGGCCAGCGGCTTCCCCTCCTTGCGCAAGGGCGTCCGCCCCACCCAGATCGGCGCCAGGTTCGGCGTGATGCGCAGCAAATACGCCGGCCCCGCGGACTTGTTCTGATACACCGCCACCGCGCCATCGCGCACGGCGAAGACGAATTGCCATGTCTGGTTCGCCGAGGCGCGGAAACTGTTGCGACCATACGCGATGCCGTTGACGGTGGTGGTCAACGGGCTGCCAACCGCACTCCAATGAAGAGCATCCACGGCGAACCCGGTATCCGAAACCCGCTGGTCCAGCAGCATGAGATAGTCGCGCGGTTCGATCTCATGAAAACGGATCTCCATGACGATTGTGAAACAGGAGGCGTCGGGAATCGCGCTGTTGGGAATGGCGAACGCACTGCTGCCGTCCATCTTGACGCGTCCATCCACCCGCTCGACCCGCCCCGTCGTGCCGGCGAAGGAATCCTTCGCCAGATCCCAGACCGGCGCGGGAACTTTGGCTGCTTCCCCATACGATAGTCCCGCACACATAGCCAGAACGGAGCAGATTCCGATCAGTGAAGTCTTCATGGTTTCCTTATATGTAGCAGTCAAAACCTCAACCACGAGAGAACAAATCCCTCGTCTTGGAATCTTCTGCCGAACAAACCATCTGCCGTTTCTCCCGCGCTCCTATTTTCGTCGATACAACCAGAGAGCCAGATCCTTTGAGACCGGGGGCAAAGGCACGTGAGCCACGTCCTTCCTGACCTGGACTGTTTTCGTTGCGATCTTCTCCCCTTTGCAGGGATCCCACCACTCGACGCAATAGGTTCCTTTCTGAAGTCCCAACACATCCATGACCACATCCGGAACCGGTTTGGGCGGCCAGGTGACCGCGGCGCGCGTCACCGCGTTGGTCGCCGCCTGCGCGGTCACCCATGTAAACTGCCGGTTTTGCACCCACGCCACGGCACACCCGGCACCGACCAAGCCGGTTGCCCACAACAGCTTGTCGCCTGTCAACGGATACCCCGGCAGCGCGAACCCGACTTGCACCCAATCGCGGCCGGTATTCTCCACCGTGACGCGATGCTTGCCCCGGGGCAGGTCGATTCCATAAGGACCGTTGAATTCCACCAGCGTCGCGTGATTCGTCCAGCCGGTCGGGAGCGGGAAGTCCTTGAACAGACGTTCCTCGCCATCCAGCGCGATATGGAGGTTGGCGCCGCCGTAACCGCTGACGCCGTC
>CAZAAF010000091.1:0-11495 GCA_964482575.1 uncultured Verrucomicrobiota bacterium
ATCATCCGGAGGTAGCAATCGGGACTGTCCGGCATGGACCAGCCCATCATCTCGTAGGAGAACTTCGCCCGCTTCGGCTTCACCGCATCAATGATCTTGCGGGCGTTCTCGACGGCGGCGTCGAGGAACCGCGGCGTGAAATTGTCCGGATGCGGGCCGAACCACGAGGTCGCGTTGAACGATCCCGCGATGTCCACGCAGCAGAGCGCGCCGATCTCCTCCGCCAACGCCAGCCCCTCCGACACGGTCTGCAGATTCTTCGCGCGCTTCTCCGAGTCGGCGTCCAGCAGGTTCACCCAGCGGCCCACCTCGGCGATCACCACGTCATGTTTGGCGAACGCCGCCGAGAGCGCCTTGATGCGCGCCGCATCGTCCAGCGCCACCTTCGGACAATACGCGGCGCGATACCCGAGCTTGCGGTGCAGCAACGCCAGCTCCTCGGGATCGTCCGTCTTCGCAAACGACGGCCCACCGAGGCGGATGCTGTGGGGAGCCTTCGACTCCGCGGCCCGGGCGATGCCGGTGGCGGCCGCGACCACACCGAGGGATTGGCCGATAAACTGGCGGCGATTCAAGGCGGGAGTATTCATCGGGAAAGTTGTCCCACACCCGCCCGCCCGGCGCAACGCGAATGTAGTGGAACTCTGGAATTCACTTCAAACCACTGCGATCGTGTTTGCACTGTCCGTCCATCCAATCATTGGATTTCGTTTGGACAAAATCATGAAGGGCAAAACCACGATTTGCCCCCACATCATTTTGTCCTGCGTTTGCGATGTGTCGTTCTTCCAGAACTCCCCATCCGTGCAATCCGTGGATTCAGTTCTCCTACCCGGATTGGCCACGGCCCCTACTCCATCCCGACCGGGCGGCGGGCGTCCTTCTTGTCGGACTGGTGGGCTTTGTCGGCGAGCATGCGATGCTTGGAGCGGCGGCTGCGGCGGCGTTTCTGGCGGCGGATTTTCTCGGCGCGGGCGCGTTCCGCATCCACAGAACCCTTCTGGAACGCCTCGATCTTGTCCAACAACAAACGCCGGGCGAGGAACCGGTTGAGGCCCTGCTGGCGCGTCTCCTGGCACTTGACCTGGAACCGCGTGGGCCGGTGGAGCAACATGACGCACGTGGCGCATTTGTTGACGTTCTGGCCGCCGTGGCCGCCGGCGCGGACAAAGGTCTCCTCAAGGTCGCTCTCGCGCACGCCGAGCGCGGCCATGCGCCGGGCAAGTTGGGTCTCCTTTTCCGGGCTGACAGGGAATGCGCTCATGACCTCAGCGTAACGGCTCGCCATCCGAAAGGCAATGGAAGCAGAAAGAAGGCGGGACTGGAAAAATGGAGGATGGAAAATGGGAGATGGGAGTTGGAAGATGGGGCCGGATTTTGAATAGGTCCCCTGCAAGAGAATCCCGGTATGGAACTGTGCGGTTTGGCAGATCGAGACCCGCAGCAGCCGTCTCGTAGCCGCCGAGGTCACGAGGCGGCACTGATCGAACGCAACGGGAAAGAGCCGGCCCGACGCTGGCAGCATAATCCTATCGCGGCGCTTCTTCCCGCTCAGCCTCCGCCGCCTCCTTACGTCGGCGGCTACGACCGGCGCTCCTGCTTCCCAATCTTCATCGCGCCCGGAAGCGGAACCCCTTCTCTCCCCAAATCTCGACGCTCACTTGCGTCCCTCACCTTTGCTGGTGAGGATCACTTCGCTGGCAATGTACTTGGAGACACCCTGCTTGGGCGAGGTGCATTCGATGACGGCGTTGTCGCCCTTCTTGATGTCCGTCAATTTGCAGGGTTTGCCGTCGCGGGTGAAGGTGGCGTCCTTGATGGCGAACTCCACGTCCTGCATCTCCGTCTTCGGCTCGATGAAACTGCCGCTGGCCTTTTGCGTGCGGCGGGGGATGAGTTTGACCTCGCCGTTGACGGTGATCGAGACGACCGAGGTCTTGACCACGACGCCCTTGAACGGGCTCACGATGCTGATGACATACGTGCTGGGCCGCCCCGGTGCAGGCGCCTGCGCCATCGCATCCAAGGCCAGCCACCCCAGCACCGCGCCCACGATTCCCATCATCCGGATTGCCTGTTTCATCGTCATTCCTCCGTCATCCTGTTCTGCCAACTCCCGTGCTGCATCCGTCACAACATCGCCAGCGGGTTCTCCCGCGTCTTCAACGGAAACTCCACGCGCCGTCCGCCCAGACGGTGCGACTCGAAGACGCCGGCGATCATCTCGACCACCACGCGCCCGTCCTCCGCGCTGCACCGCGGCGGACGGCTCTCCCGCATCGCCGCCAGAAAATCGCGTCCCGCAAACAAGTGCCGGTTTCCCGCATCCTTCAACTCCGCCAGCGGCTCGGGCTTCCCCACGCCCGCGGTGCTGATCGGCACCCAGGCGCGCGGTTCCGCCGACGGCAGGAAGGGACTTCCCGCCAACAGTTGAGCCAGAGGCTCCCGATCCGAACGGATATCCACGATGCCCTTCGTGCCGATCAACTGGAGGCCGAACCCCGCCGCCTTCTCGCCCGCGCCCTGCACCGAGTCGAAGAAGAGTGGCACACCCCGCTCCATCTCAAACCGCGCGTGCACCTCGTTGCCCGCCAGCGGGCCGAGGCCTTCGTCGCCGTCCTTGATATCGGCGCGCACGACCGGCCGGCCCTTCTGCAACAGCGAGGCTGCACACGCCACCGGTTTGCCGCCAAAGACCGTCGCCAGGTTCAACACGTGCGACCCCAGCACCCACAAGTCCAGGGCGCCGCCGCGGGAATCCTCCTTCCCCCGCGCGCGCATCTCCAGCAACCGCCCGAAGCTCCCCTCCTTCACCAGCCGTTCCACGACCGGCAGCACCGGATGATAGCGCCCGACGTGCGCCAGGCCAAAGGTCACATGCCGCCGCCCGCACGCCGCCACGATCGCATCCGCCTCCGCCAGGGTGCGGCACAGCGGCTTCTCGCAATAGACGCCGCGCGCCCCGGACTCGATGGCCGCCAGCGCCATGTCCTGATGCTCGTCCACAAACCGCGGCGTCACGGCCACGATGTCCGGCTTCGTCTCCGCCAGCATGGCGCGGTAGTTGTCAAACCCCTTGGCGAGCTTGAGCTTCTTCACCTCCGCCGCCAGCCCCTTCGCGTCGGCATCGGCCACCGCCACAATCTCCGTCTCCGACAACCGCTGCCACATCACGTCGAGCGCATGGCCGTAGTTGCCCCGGCCCGTGTGACCGATCACCGCCACGCGGAGTTTGCGGTCGCCTTCCGCAGCCTGCGCGGCGAACGCGAACCCGGCGGTGACCGTGGTTGAAAGAAACTGTCGGCGATTCATCCAGATATCTCCTTCAAGTCTCGCACATCTTTCAGCGCGTTGCACGGGCGGGCGACTCAGCTTGTTTGTTGTCATAGTGAACAAGCACCTCGACACTACGAACGACCAGGGGCGCGATGACGTGCGGGTTGCGCGCGCACACCTTCACAACCAGGGCGTTGTTTCCTTTTTGCATGATCCTGGAAACATCAAAATCCAGCCAGCAGTCGTTGTAGTTCAGCCGCTTCGTTGCCAACGCCAGGTCGAGCGGCACGCCAGTCAGTTGTATCTCACCCTTGTCGAGCACAGTGAGTTGCTCGATCAACAACCGCAGGGTGACTTCGCGCAAGACGCCGTCCCGCCGGGCGGACACAAGGTCGTCGGCGATCTCGACATTGATCGCCGCCTTGTCGCCCGCACTGGCAAGACTCGCGGGCAAAGAGCCGCCGCGACGCGCCGGGCCGACGAGATAATGCTTGTCCTTGCGCGCGAGCACCTGTGGGTCGCCCACTTCCTTCCAGGACTGGCGATCAAACCGATCATCGCGGTCAAATTTCAAAAAGTGCTGGTTCCAAAGGAAAATACCGTCCGCGCCCGCCTGCCAATGGCGGGCAGCGACGGCGCGAAATTGCTCGGTGCTGTAATAGGGGCGTTCGTCAAACAACACCTGGGCGGACCGCCCGCGATCTTCCTTATAGGCACAAAGGTTCTGTGCAAGAATCTTGCAGCCGGTCCCTTTCGCCACCGCATGAAATTCTTCAATCGGCAGCCGATAGTTCCAACCATAGGGATCACCGACCACCACGATGTCCACCAAACGTTCCCGGATCCAGGCCGCCACATCCAACCCGCGCCCCCGGTTGTCATCGAGTGAGGGCGGCACGCGCACGGAGAAGAACATCTTTCGTCCCGCCTGCCGGCTCTTGGCGTCCAACGCCTCGCGAATCTGCCGCATGAGGCCCGTGATGAGTGCCGCGCCTTTGGCTCCCTCGCCCGCCTTGAAAAGCACCGGCTGCCGGCAAAAGTCGATGTCGAATCCATCCAGGTCGTAACCCGCAATCGCCTCCTTGATCAGCGCCGTCGTGTAGTCGCGAACCTGGGGGATGGCGAAATTGTAGCCGAACCTGGAGAAACCGTCGCCGCCGAGCAACCACTCCGGATGCTGGCGTCGTTGCGGCGCGAGATTGGCATCCTGCGCACCGTCCGGAAGCCGCGAATCGTGGCCATCGTTCACCCGCAGCGACAGGAACACGTCCAACCCTGCCTTGTGCCCCTGCTCGATCACAACCGCCGCCGGATCCGTCCCCTGTTTCATGATTTGATGCGCGTTCTCCGAAATGCGCCATTCGCCCGCCGATTTGAACCTGTCCCGGTCCGAACCCCAGATCGCGCCAACCCGGGTGTCATGCAGATACCAATCGCTCAACCGGTGGGTTTGCGTTCCCCAATAAGGATCGGCGCCGATTTGCCAGTAAAGAGTGTCCACCATCGTGTCGCGCAACGGGTCAATCGTCTCGCGCACCAAGCCCTCAACGCCAATGGGCGCCTCCATGTCCGGCGCGCCGAGCGTGCCACCGTCGTTGCAAAGCACCAGCCGCCGTTTCTCTTTTAGCGGCGGCAGTTTCGCGCCGTAATACACCGCGCGATGGCGGTTGTCATCGAATGCAAAGTGCAGCCATTGCCGGTCCTTGCTGACAAAGCCGTCGGGATAATTCATCCGCCCCTTCGGGCCGTCGCAGGATTCCGGCACCAGCACGCGGCGGTACGGCCACGTCTTCAGGCCGTCGAAACTGATCCAGAGCGCCATCGAGCTGCGGTGCTTCGGATTCGGATTGTGCAGCAGCGCCACGGTGTCCCCGCCCAATGAATACAACGTCGCCTTCGAGCCGGGATTCGGGATGTCGGTCTTCACCGCGAACTCCGGCCACGTGCGGCCGCCGTCCTTCGACTCGGCGCAGTACAGCACGCCGCCGAGACGGTCGCCGCGGATGATCATCGCGATGCGCCCGTCCGCCAGTTCGACGATGTTGTTCTCCGCCCAGCCGTGATACCGATCGTCGGTCGTGAGCCGGATGTCGCCGTGCTCGGTCCAGGTCCTGCCGCCGTCGCGGCTCATGAGGACGCCGTTGCGCGGGTTGCTGACGTAATGCGCCAACGCCTTGTGCCACGGTTTCTCCTCCGGCGGCGGAGGCGGCGTGCCCGCGGGCGGCCCGACGTAATGCTGGAACGGGACCAGGATGCGGCCGTCGCGCGTGACGATGTGGTTGCGCATGAACGTGAAATCCGCCAGCCGGCCCGGCACCGGTTCCGGCCGGCTCCACGCCCGGCCATTGTCCTCGCTGGCCATTATCCACGATTTCCAGTCACGTCCCCAGGTCTGCGAATGGGTCGAGAAAAACAGCGTGCACCGGTCCCCCCGCACCATCACCTCGCTGGGACACTGGCCGCTGGTCTTGCCTTCGCGCGGGAAACCCGTCGGCACCGCCTCCAGGGGTGTCCATGTCCGGCCGCCGTCCCGGCTCCGCGTGAGGCCGATGAAGTTTTTCGGCGACGGCTCGAAATCATCGCCGGCGAGCATGAACATCGCCCACGAACCGTCGGGCAGTTCCCGCAGTGTCGTGTCGCACACGAGCTTGTCGGGCGTCTTGCCGTCGAAGGCAATCGCCGTGCGATCCTGTTTCGCGTCCTCCGCCGCCTGCCGGTCCCAGTCCACCGCCTGAACCTGTGCGACCAGCGCAACCCCAAACCACGCGACAATCCAATTCCAATGACCTGATCGTATCATGCCGGTCCTATCCCATCACAAACACAGCCACCTCGAACGGCTCCAGCCGATGCCGGATGTCGAGCCGCACGGTCCGGTCGTCCAACCCGGGGCTTACGCGGAAACGTCCCGGCGTCACCTGCCCGCTGGCTCCGACGACGGTGAACCGCCGCGGAACCTGCTGGCGATCCAGCACCAACGACAGCGTATCATAGACGTCGGTGGCGAGATTGACGAGGCCCACGACCAGCCGGCCGTCCGCCGTGCGATTCAGGATCGGCCAGAGATACGGCGCGTCGTGGTGCCCGCACACGGGCAGCGGCCGGCGCGCAATCCAGCCGAACGTGTTGCGCAGTTGCTCGGGCCGCATCAGGTTCTCCATCAAATGCCGGTCGCCGCCCCCGCTGGACGCCATCACCGCGAACCGCTCGCCCTTCGCGTTCTCCGTCAGCAACAACGCGGGCGCCACGACATCCCGCCGGTAGTTGCGGATCTCCGACGCGGCGCGCGACGTGGTGGACGGCGTGAGCCGCCGCCACTGGCTGCCATGCACCAGCGGCCGCAGCGGGAAACAACGGCCCTGCAGCGAGGGGGAGATCAATGCATCGCTGAATTGCTCGTACCCAAGCTCGTCCAGCGGGATGGTGTCGCCGACCGTGACGCCGATGCGCCCCGCCTGCCCCCGCAACGCCAGCGCCTGCGCCGCGTCCGCATCCATCAGCGCGCCGCGCGCCAGCAACGCGTCCAGCGCCGCATCGTCGAGCGCCAGCACGTCATCGCCCGTCAGCATCTGCCACGGCGACGACACGCCGGCCGTGACCGGCAGGCCGAGGGCCGGCAACTGTCGCGCCGCGCCGCCGCTGTTCATCAACCGGCCCGGCGACCCCGCCGCCCGCCGCACCTGAAGCTGTTTCGGATGCTCGAAGATGTTCACGCCGGCCGCCCGCTGCCCCTCGGGCACCAGTTCATGGATGCGGTCGAGAAACCCGCGGCCGGCTTCAAGCTGGTCAATGAGGCGTTTCGAGTCGCCCAGCGGCGAACCGAACATGTCGAACACGTTGAGCGCGAGATGATTGAAACCGTTGAGGACGCAGACCGTCATCTGCGCCAGCGTGCAGCGTGCCGACTTCGCATACTGGCTGTACTGGTAGTTCTCGATCTCCGGCCAGTATTCCACGTTGTCCGGCAGCGCCGCGCGCATGCGGATCGGGTTGAGGAACGCCGGGGCGGCGTCGCGGATGAACGCCTCGCTGTAGCCCGGAATCTGCGGCCGGACCATTGGCCGGTGCGGTCCCGCCAGCGCCTGGAGCACCTGCGGCACGTCCACGCCCTGCGCGCCCGACGGCCAGGCCGCCGTCATCAACCCCACGCGCGTTTCCGGCGATACCGAGTCCACCGCGCGGCGGATCTCCCCCGCCAGCCCTGCGAAACCGGCGGTGGTCGCCGTATAATAGTGCCGCCGCAACTCCGGCGCGGGCCAGGCGTCGCTCAACACGGCGCTGACAACCTCCTCGCGTTTCACCTCGCGGCCCGCAAGGCCGCCGATCGCCTTCAGGTGCAGCGGGCAGAAGCATGACATCCCGCCGGCCATCATCGTGCGATAGTCGTCATCCACAAACAGCACGGGCGGATGCAACTGCGCATAAATCCTGTAGGTGCCCGCCACCCACGCCCGCAGGTTCGGGCAGAGCGGGCATGCGCCCTCAGTGCTGACATGCCCGTCCGCGCACACGCGCCGCTGGAACGGGAACTGTTTCTGCAACGCCATCGGGAAATAGACGTGCCCCACCGTTTGCAGGACGTTCACGCTGACGATCACCCCGGCGCGCTTCAACCGGTCCACCTGCGGCTGGATCGCCTGCATGTATTTCCCGATCTCCTCCAGCGGCTGGAACGAGGGCGCGTGGTCGTACGAGGTCGTGAAGAGCAGGATTTCCTGGCAACCGGTGCGCCGGCAATAGTCGATCACCTCGGTCGTGCGCCGTTCGGCCGCGTCGAGCGGCAGGTGGATGCGCAGGATGTGATGCAGGTGGCCGCCGGCCGCGGGGGATTCCGCCGCGCCGGACACCACCGGCGAAAGTCCCGCGCCCACCGCCAGCGCCGCGCACGTTTTCAACACTTCACGACGGGAAAGAGACTGCGGTTCAGTGTTCATAAATCGTCATCATGCGACAGCGTCCCGTTTCCAGAGAGGCACGTTGGTGTTCCGCCTTTCTTCCAACAGAAAGCGTTGCTCGACAGGACACACGCCCCGTAGCGCAGGTTTCCAACCTGCTGTGTCGCCGGCTTTCAGCCGGCCGATCGTGCACGACAGGAGGTGCAACCTCCATGCAAACGGTTTGCGGATTGGAAATCCGCGACACAGCAGACTTGGAAGTCTGCGCTACATCGAGCGCAGGGCCCAGTGGTCCGGCCCTACCCGCGCCCCAAGCAAATTGTTTCTTCTTTGAAGACACCGCTCATTTCCCTGCGTTCTTCAGCGGCTCGTTCTCCCACACCTTCACATCGTCCACCAGCATCGTCCCGCCCATGCCGATGAGGAAGAACATCCGCGCCTTCGGGACATCGAAAACGGTGCCCTTCGCGCGAAGCGCCACCCCATCCACCTGCGCCGCGGCGTCGTTGCCGCAAATCTCCACCAGTACGCGATGCCACTGGCCGTCGGCGAGCGACACTTCCTTCCGGTCCAGCATTTCGGTGCGGTAAAACTTCGGGTCGGCAAGCTGCTCCTTCGTGGGCGGCGGCACCTTCCGTCCCTCCTTCGCCGCGGCGGCCTTCTCGGCGGCCTGCGCCTTCTTGGAGTCCAGGCTGCCGCGATCCTGCTGCAACGCGGCGAACTTCCCGCCCAACGCCACGCGCAACAGATGCGCCGTGCCGCCATAGGCGCTCTCGCCGTCCACCAGGAACAGCACCAGGCCGGGCTTGGCGAACTTGACCGAGAACTGGAGGGTGAGATTGCGCCCCTCCAGCGGCACGGCGATGGCCGGGCCGTGGCTGTCGTCCGGCGCGCAGACGCCCTGCAAGGCGCCGTCCGCGATGCTGAAACTCTTCGCCCGCCCGCCCGGCTGCCATTTCGCCGGCATGGCCGCGCCGGAAAAGTCCTCGCTCAACAGCAGTTTGCCCGGCTTGGAAATCAGCGGTTGCGGTTCGCCCGCGGTGAGCGTGGAGACGATGAACAGAAGGCCGCACGACAGGGAGGTAATCGTTTTCATAACGTTGTCATTCCATCATTCGAGGGTGCTGCAGTATCCGTGAGCTGCGGGACGACGCCAAGCTTGTTTTTCATGGCGGAGGCGGAGCGCACGTGCCGGCCTTGCATCGGGCGCCACGGCGTGGTTCACTCCCGTCGTGCGCGAACGCATCCGCCATGCGAGAAGCAGGACGACCGTCATGACACCTTTCCATCGACATCCTCCCAAACCCGTTTCGTGGAAGACGCCGGTGCTTCTGGCCCTCATCGCTCTCGCCGCCCTGTGGCCGGCGGTCCTGCCCGTGCAAGCGGCCCAATCACCGGCCCGACCGCCCGCACTCAACACCGCCCGCGGCAACACGTTGACCGTGACCTGGCTGGAGACTGGCGCAAGCCTCGCCGTGGTGCTGGAGACGCCCGCGGGCAGGCTTTACCTGGTCGATACCGGCGGCATCCGCAAGGCCAGCGGGTCCACGCCGGACTACAATGCCGGACGCGACACCATTGATCCGTTCCTGAAATCGCACGGTCATGCGAAGATCGACGCCATCCTCGTCAGCCACACGCACGACGACCACTTCAGCGGCGCGTGCTGGCTGATCGAGCACTGGAAGATCGGGCAATTCATCGACCACGGGTACCCCGACAAGGCCCGCGGCATGCCGCGCACCTACCTGCCCCTCCGCGAGGCGGCCAAGGCCGGCGGTATCTATCGCACCGTGCACGCGGGCGACACGCTGGATTGGGATGCGGCGTTGAGGGTGGAGGTGCTCGCGCCTGCCGCGGACGTCTTCGACAAGCCGGACGACGGCAGCCACAGTTTCCTGAACATGAGTTCCATCGTGCTCCGCGTCCAGCACGGACGGAATGTGTTCCTGTTTCCAGGCGACGCGTACCATGCGGCAAAATATATCCCGCCCGCGAAACTGAAATGCACCGTGCTCACCTCGCCCCATCACGGGTTCCATCCCGACTCGTCAAGCTTCACCAAGCTCGCCGCGCCCAAGGCTGTCGTCGTCACCTGCGCCACCGATTATCCCGGCAACGCCAACACGCCCTACCCGCGGTCGCCCGGAAAATTCTCGATCGAGAAATATGGCGCGCTGGGGATTGAAACGTATGTCACGGCCTTCGACGGCGCTATCACCGCCCGCAGCGACGGAGCCGCCGTGACGTTCACGCGGCAGCGCACGCGGGTCATTCCTCCCACGCCGGATTCCGCCGCGCCGTGACCGGCCGGCTCAATGCCCCGCCGCGCCTGCGCGGATCCGGTAATGGCGCAGGATGACCCGGTCCACCCACGCGGGACAGATCGTGCAGAACCACGCCGCGTAGCGCAGCCATCCCGGCACATAAACCTCCGCCGGTTGCCGCCGCACCGCCCGCGCGATGGCTTCCGCCACGCGTTCCACGGGCAGCCGCGAACCGGCGTGATCGGGATACTCCGCCGGCAACCGCGACCGGTCCAGCGTGCGCGGCATGTCCGTATCGATCACGCCGGGATAAACCGTGGTAAACCGGATGTGCTTCGGCGCAAGTTCGATCCGCAACCCCTCCGTCAGGCCGGCGACGGCCCATTTGGTCGCCGAATACGCGGCCATGTACGGCAGGCCCCGCCGGCTCACGCCCGAGGCGACGTTGATGATGTGCCCGCCGCCCTGCTTTGCCATGAACGGGACCGCCGCGCGGATGGAATGAATCACCGGCCAGACGTTGGTGTTCATCAAGTCGGCCAGGTCATTCCCCGCCATTTCGGTCAGTGGCGCCATGCGCAACACGCCGGCGTTGTTGATGAGCACGTCGATCCGCCCGAACTTCTGCACCACCGCCTCCACCATCGTGCGGACCTGGTCCGGCTGCTGGAGGTCCACCACCAGCACGAGCGCGTCGGTGTTGTGCCGGGATTTCAGTTCCTGCGCCAAGTCCTCCAGCCGCTCCTTGCGCCGGGCCGCCAGCGCCAGCCGGCACCCGGCCTTCGCCAGCACCCGCGCCGTGGCCGCGCCAATCCCCGCCGACGCGCCGGTGATGAGGATGACGGGTGAAGATGGATTGGACTGCATGACGCCTACTCCATCACAACCCTCGCTCGACCTCAAGGACGCGTTGGCTCCGCAAGTCCCCTGCTGCACGCGCGGCACGAGCGGACTCGATCATGGTCCCCACCGTCAAGATCGGGACCACGCGGTCGCGTTTCAACATGAACGCCAACCACACGCGCGACCAGATCGACCGCCGTCCAAACCGGGGGGG
>CAZAAF010000092.1:0-11399 GCA_964482575.1 uncultured Verrucomicrobiota bacterium
TGCGGAGCGGCGTCCGCGCTCTCACGAGCGCGGCTACGGGAACATTCCCATCCTGTAAATCCTGTTCATCCCTGTTGCCATTCCCTTTCGTGTATTTCGCGTGTTTCGCGGGCCATACCCTTCCCTTCCCCAAAAACTTTTGCTGGACGTTGCGCGGCTGACCGACAACATTCGAGGCCATGCACGTCAATCTCGTTGATCTCATCCAGGATGCCAGCCGCGTGATCGGCAGCGTGGCGACTCACGAAGCCGCGCTCCGCGCCAGCGCCGACGCCATGAGCCGTTCGCTGGCGGCGGGCGGAAAGATCCTCACCGCCGGCAACGGCGGCTCCGCCTCCGATGCGATGCACCTCGCCGAGGAACTCGTCGGCCGTTACAAAGGCAACCGCCGCGCCCTCGCCGCCGTCGCCCTGAACTGCGACGCCACCGCGCTGACGTGCATCGCCAACGATTTCTCCTTCGACGACATATTCTCCCGGCAGGTCGAGGCGCTCGGCCGCCCAGGCGACGTGCTCGTGATTTTCACCACCAGCGGCAACTCACCGAACCTGCTCAAGGCCCTCGACGCCGCCAAACAGTGCGGCATGGTCACCATCGCGTTGCTCGGCAAGACCGGCGGCAAGGCCAAGGGCCGCGCCGATCACGAGATCATCATCGCCAGCCAGGACGGCGCCCGCGTCCAGGAATCCCACACGTTGATTCTGCACTTGTGGCTGGAGTTGATCGAAGCGGCGCTGAAGTGAAACGGCTGAGCGTTGGCCGCGCTCAATGCAAGGCGAAATGCGCTAACCGACGACTCCTGTGCGCTGCTTAAGTGTCGTCATTTCTTATTCTCTGACTGCGGAATGAAATGTTGAGCGCAAATACTCTGCCAAGCCCCGATATCCATGAGCATCACTTGCTCAATATCAATCCGGCCCGTCAACATCGGATGCGGAGCAAAGGCGTAACACTGGCCTGCCTGCGGAATTATTCCGCGCTCATGTAATTGCGCCACCTGAATCGAAAGCAAATGCTCCTCCTGCCATTCTAACGTGTTCACGAGTCGCGTAAAATCTTCAGGCGTCGAAGCGACTGCTGAATAAGTGCCTTCGATGACGGAAAGCTCGTCCGTGCTGCCGTCCGGACGCCGAAGAAACCAATCGCCGAATTTGGACATAAAAACTGGCGCAACTTTCCCGCTGGTCATTCCGGACCAATAACCGAGCCAAGTGCGAACGTCTGACTCGGACAGCTTTTGAATCAACAAATCATCCCATGTGAGGTTGTGAGGCATAAGGACGTCACTTAACAGTTTTTAGGTTGTGATTATAAAGTCCATCATGGTTGGTCTTGGCTCATCCTCTCGCGCCTTTTTACGCCGACGGCAACGGGTTGCAAGCGGTTTGTGCAATGGGTCTCGTGGGGTGAGCTTCCAAGCTCGCCCGATGGGTCTTCCGGGCGAACGGCAGGTGAGCTTGGAAGCTCACCCAAGACGATCCACCATCCGGAAACGGCTGGATTAGTTCGCGGGCTGCGCTAGCATATTCGTGTGATTGCGGGATGCGGCGGGCGCAGGCATGATAGGCCCGCCGATGGGACACTGCCAACTTGATGGCCGAGACAAAACAACTCAACGCATGAACGCCGCCCAAGACCGATGGCCCGGTGCGAGAACTGAAGACCCACGGACAAGCCTGTTCGTTCTGCGACAGATTTCGGCTTCGGGGCGCAGGCTGGTAGCGCAGGTTTCCAACCTGCCGTATCGCCGACTTCCAGTCGGCAATGTTCCGGTTTCATGCGAGCGCCCGGCGGGTTGGAAACCCGCGACACAGCAGGTTGGAAACCTGCGCTACGTCTTGCGGCGCGTGATCGCGTGCGAAACAGCCGGTCTGGCGGCGATCTTGTGGTTCTCCGCCGGGCTGGCCACGGCCGCGGATGTCTGGCCCGCGCAGACCCAGCCGCTGAACGAGTCGATGCTGAAGCTGCAACTCGACGCGCTCGATACCGCCGTCAAAAGCCTCCCGTCTAAACTCCTCCCCGCCCTCCAGTTCGAGAAGCTCTACTGGCAGATGATCTCCGGGGCGCCCGCAGCGGCGTGGCGCCCGAAACTGGAACAGGACGCCCAACTCGCCGGTGACGATCCGGTGGCCACCGCCGTGCGCGAGCTGGCGCGGGTCTGGCTGGCGCGGGTGCGGATGCAGGAGATCGAGACCGCGCTGCTCGGCTACTACCGCGCCAACGTCGCCTTCCCGCCGTTGCTCGACGCGGTGATGAAGGAGATCCCGGCGGCGGCGCAGAAGGACCCGTGGGACCAGCCGTGGGTGTACAAGCCGCTGACGCCCGCCGGGCTGAAGCGGCACCTGAACCAGCGTTATCAACTCGGCCCGACGCGGCATCCGCAGCTCGCGCCGTTCAAGGACGCGATCCGCCAGCGGACGCCGCCCGCCGCCGCGTGGAAAATCACGCCGCGCAGCATCGGCACCGGGACGGCGCTGGAGTTCCGATCCACCGGGGCGGAGCAATCGGTGGCCACGCTGGAACCCGGCGGCCTCGTGGCCGGCAACCGGCTGGTATTCATCGGCGACCACTGGGCGCTGATGGCCGGGCTGGACCAGTTTTTCACGGTGAATTATTAGTGAGCCTTTCATTTTCAAACCCCGGTCGTCCGCCACTCCGTGGCGGATCGTCATTTCTCCCGCCACGGAGTGGCGGGCTACGGATTTCGGACCCCAACGGCGGCGATCTTGAAACGCCGCTGGCGGCGAATCCAGATGCGCCCCAAATGCGGGTCACTCTCTCCGCCTCCTTACGTCGGCGGCTACGATCCAGGAAGGAAACCGTTCCCGTAGCCGCACTCGTGAGAGCGCGGATGCCGCTCCGCTCTCGCCAAGCTTATCGTTTTCTTCAGCCTTCCGCCTCCTTACGTCGGCGGCTACGGGGAGGAATCCATCTCTCCGCCTCGACACCCCGGCGGGTACCGGAGCTATACTTCTGACCATGGAACACGGCAGCGCCATCACCGACTTCCTGACGCCGCAGGAGATGAGCAAGCTCGACACGTTCGTGCTGCGGGCGCGGTCGGTGGTGGAGAGTTCGCGCAGCGGCATGCACAAGAGCCCGCTGAAAGGTTCGAGCGTCGAGTTCGCCGATTACCGCCAGTACGTGAAGGGCGACAATCTCCGTTACATTGACTGGAAGGTGCTCGGCCGCACCGACCGCTACTACATCAAGCAGTTCGAGGAGGAAACCAGCCTGCGCGTCCATGTCATTGTGGACAGCTCCGGCTCGATGGCGTTCCAGTCGGGCAAACGGCCGACGAAATACGATTACGCGTGCCGCGTCGCCGCGGCGCTGGCCTACGTCACCACGCGGCAGCAGGACGGGCTGGGGCTGACGATCTTCGACAGCGAAATCCGGCAGCATGTCCCGACGCGCTCCGGCACGCGGCACCTGCGCACCGTGGCGGAGCGCCTGTCCGAGAACCGCCCGCGCGGCAAGACCAAGACCGGCTACGCCCTGCACAGCCTGGCCGAGATGATCCGCCGCCGCGCGCTCATCGTGCTCCTGAGCGATTTGTTCGACGACTCGGAGGAGGTCTTCAACGCCATCGCGCACTTCAAGAAGAAGATGCACGACGTGATCGTGATGCAGATCCTCGACCCGATGGAGCTGGAACTGGACGTGGACCGCGTGGCGGAGTTCATTGACATGGAGACCGACGAGCGCATCGAAATCGACCCGCGCGCGGCGCAGCTCGCCTACAAGGAGACGATGCAGGAGTTCATCAACCGCACACGCGAGCGCTGCCAGGTGCTGAACGTGGACTACCGTCTCTGCTCCACGAACCAGACCTTCGAGGATTTCGTGCACCAGTACCTCATCGAACGCCGGCAGATGTCCCTCTGATGACCGAACTGCTCCAATCCATTCTCAGCAGCTTCCAGTCGCCCTGGATGCTCTGGGGGTTGTTCGCCGTGGCCGCACCGGTCATCATCCACCTGCTCCAGCGGCGGCGCGTCGTCCAGATCCCGTTCAGCACGCTGCGGTTCCTGAAGGCGATCTCCGCCAAGACCACCCGCCGCTCGCGCATCGAGAACCTGCTGCTGCTGCTGCTGCGCTGCCTCCTGTTCGCCCTGCTCATCCTCGCCGCGGCGCGGCCGGTCATCTCCGCGAAAACGTCCCGCTTCCTCGGCGGCAACGTCCCGCGCACGGTGGTGCTGCTCCTGGACAACTCCCTCAGCATGACCTACCGCGCCGGCGAGCAGACGCGGCTGGAGCTGGCCAAGAAACAGGCCCTGGCCATCCTCGACGACCTCAAGCCCGACGACGAGGTCGCCGTCATCGCCGTCAGCGACCACGCCGACCTCCTCATCGCCGAGCCGACCGTGAAACACGAGATGGCGCGGCAGGCCGTCGAATCCCTCCGGGCCACCGAGGCGCGGACGGATTTCTCCACCGGCTTCCGCGAGGCGCGGCGCATCGTGCTGAAATCGGAGAAAGGGATCCGGCTCGTGTTCCTGCTGACGGACAACCAGGAGACCGGCTGGCGGTTCGACGCCGGCACCGTGTTCAACGCCGACTGGAACGCGCGCAGCCCGAAGCTGATCATCGTCCGCACCGACGACCTGGCGTCGGTGAACGGCTCGGTGAAGGACGTCGCCTTCCGCTCGCCGTTCGCCACCGGCGGCTCGCTGGTGCGCGGCGTGGCCGCGGTGGAGAACAGCGCCGCCGCGCCGTTGCACGACCTGCTGGAGGTCCGGATCGGCGAGGAGCGCGTCGCGCAGCGGCCGGTGGACGTGGACCCGAATTCGACCCTGGACGTGCAGTTCGAGTTCACCGCGCCGGCGGTGCTGAGCCGCGCGTTGCAGGGCAGCGCCCGGCTGCAGGGCGACAACCTGCCGGGCGACGACCGGTTCTATTTCTCGCTGCCCGCCTACAAACCGCCGCGCGTGCTCGTGGTGCAGGCGACGCAGGGGGGCGAGGAGCGGCTGCAATCGGCGTTCTTCCTGAAGAGGGCGCTCGCCGCCGGCCTCGACGCCGCCACCGCCGCGAGCTCCGTGACCGTCATCGGCGCGGGCGAGTTCGACGACAAGCCGCTCGAACCGTACTCGGCCGTGTTCCTCGTGGACCTGCCGCGGTTCAGCGACCGCGCGGTGGTGCGGATGAACCGCTACCTTGAGACCGGCCGGACGGTGGTGGTGTTCGTCGGCGACCAGTCGAGCCTCGACCAGCTCAAGCGGCTGGATTTCCTGCCGGCCAGGCCGACCAAGCGCTACGACCTGCCCGCCAACCGCATCGCGACGCGCGTGACCGACCCGAACCATCCGCTCTTCGCCAACGCGTGGGGCTCGGACATGCCGTTCCCGCCGATCCCGCAGCAGAAGATGTTCGACTGGAACCTCGAGAAGGATGCGAAGATCCTGATCACGATGGCCGGCCAGTATCCGTTCCTCATCGCGGGCGAACGCGGCCAGGGGCGGGTGCTCGTGATCAACGCGTCGGCGGACCGCACGTGGGGCGACCTCCCGCTCTCGCCGGCGTTCCTGCCGCTCGTGCAGCAGATCGCCCGCTGGTCGGCGGAACAGGTCGCGCGGCAATCCTCCTTCCACGTCGGCGACCCCGTGCCGAGCACGCCGGGCATCCCGCGCGACCAGGCGCTCACCGTCACGCTGCCGGACAACACGACCGTGAACCTGCCGGCGGGCGCGCGCGCGACGTTGCTGAACCGCGCCGACCGCACCGGATTCTACACCGTCACCGCCGCGACCGACGGCGTCGTGCAGCAGTTCGTCGTCAACGTCCCGCCGGACGAATCGAAGCTGCGGCCGGTCACGAACGATCAACTGGACCGGCTGATTCCCGACGACACGGGCCGCGATTACGTGACCGGCCTGGACAACCTGCGGCTCTGGCTGGTGCAAAACCGCGGCCTGACCCGCCTCTGGCCGGCCATCCTGATCCTGGCGCTGGTGGTGTTCGTGGTCGAATCGTTGCTGGCGAACCTGCTGGCGGCGAGCCGGTCCCAAGCCGAGGAAACCCACATCCGCACCGGCCGCCTGAACAAGCGCCGCCTCTTCCAACCCTTCCGCGCCGGCGGCACGGAATCGAAAGCGGCGTAAACTGAGAAGGACCTTCTGACAAATGGAGTAGTGCAACTCCGTTCGCACAAAGCATCGTCATGGCGACCATCACTTCATGGACGGGACTCGTCGAAAAGACCGACGGCAAACTTGTGCTGCGCATCCCGCTTGCGTCCGGAGGCGACGAGTTGGTTGCATGCACCCAAGAAGCCGGAAAGGTCGAAGGGGATTTCCTGAACATCGTCATCGTGGACAGGCTGGCAGAAGAACTTGGGATATTTGAGGGAAGCACGGTGGACGTTGACAATGCGGACGGCAAATTCCACATCCGTCTCAGCGATGGCGATCCCGCCATCCGCAACAACCCGCAAGTTCAGAATCGCTTCCGCACCGCGCGCAAAGACGCCCTGGGTTCCCTCAGCGGAGGAGTATTACTTCTGGCTCTTGCCGTGTGGACAGTATTTCGTCTGCCAATGTATTCCGTGGGCAGGAATGATGATCTATTTGGCGGCGGATTGTCCGCGTCGGCTGGTCTGATGGTTGTCGTGCTGGTTTTGTTTGGAGTCGGACTCTTGTCGCGAGCGCACTCCAAGTGGGAAATCAGCCGTGGCGCGTCCACTGCGATGACCCGCAAAAGACGCAAACAGCCGCCCCACAAGAGGTCCTGACAGGATTGGCAGAATTCACAGGATGGAAAAGTCACGGTCCGGAAACCGTGATTCCCCTAACCGTCTTGTCTATTTCCCCAAGGAAGTGGCCGGTCAAATTCCGACCGATTCCTAGCGGCGCTACTGTCCTTCCGATGCGCGGGTCACAGTCCAGCCGGCGGGGCCGCGCCAGACCTGCAGTTCCGCCGCGCTGCGCGTGGCCTCGATGGTCTCGCGGTTCAGGCGGTCGTTCTGCTCGTACTTGCGGATGGCTTCCTCCTCCGTGGCGCCGCCCCGCTTGTGACGGGCGATCAGGCTCTTGCGCGCGAGGGCGACATCGCAATCCAGGTAGATCCGCAGGCCGAGGGCGTCGCGCACCTCGGGCCAGTGGTAAAGGTAGTTGCCTTCGATGATCACATACGGCGTGACCGGTCCCGCGGTGAACGCGTCCGGCACCGGCTCGTGGGTCTCGCGCGAATAGATCGGCAGCCGCACGGGTTCCTGCCCGCGCTTGAGCGCCTTCACGGCCAGTTCGAATTCCAGCCGGTCGAACGTCTCCGGCGCCCCCTTGCGCGCGCTCAATCCCAGCGCCTCCAGCCGCGCATTGGTAAAATGAAATCCGTCCATCGCCACGAGGACGTGCGGGCCGAGTTCCGCCGCGAGCGCCCTGGCCAGCACGCTCTTGCCCGCGCCCGGAGGCCCGGCAATGCCCACCAGCAGCCGTCCGCCCTTCTGCTGGGCGCGCGCGCGGATTTCATCCACCATATACGCCATCTGGGCGCGCAGCCAGAGTTCCGGCAGGATTTCGCCGGCCTTGCCTTCGAGCCGCTCGTGCGCCAGCCGGGAGACGGAGGTGCGCTCGCTGTTGATTTCGATGATGGTCGCGCCGGCCTGCCGCGCCTGGGTGATGAGGTCCACGGGCAGCGCAACGCCGCCGGAGGTGCCGACGACGAGGACGAGCTGGGCCTGCTCGGCGGCGGTGAAGGTCGGTTGCAGAATCGCCGGGTCGTAGTTCTCGCCAAACCAGACCACGGCGGGCCGGAGCATGCCGCCGCAGCCGTCGTGGGTCGGCGGAAGTTTTTTCAACGGCGTTTCCTCCAGCGGCAGAATCGCGCCGCATTCCAGGCACTGTGCCCGCCAGACGCTGCCGTGAGCCTCCACCATCCGCCGGCTGCCGGCGCGCGCATGAAGGCCATCCACGTTCTGGGTGACGAGCAGGAAATGATGATAGAACCGTTCCATCGCTGCGACGACGCGGTGGGCCGGATTGGGCAGGGCCTGGGCGCAAAGGCCGCGCCGCCAGTCGTACCACTCCCACACGGTGTGGGGCTGGCGCTGGAAAGCGGCGGGCGTGGCGAGGTCCTCGGCCTTGTAGTTCCGCCACAAGCCGTCCTGGCCGCGAAACGTCGGGATGCCGCTCTCGGCGGAAATGCCGGCGCCGGTCACGACCATGACGCGGTTGGCGCGCTTGAGCGCGGTCACGACGTTGCCTGAAATGTTGGGTGTCATGTTTCGACCGTATCCTGCCCGCGCCGGGGCTCAAAGTCACACAAAAAGTATGGGAATGTGGCGTCGGGGGAAGGGGAAAGGGGGAAGTGGCCAGGGGTCAGGGGGTCAGGGGGAGGTGCAGTCAGGACATGGGTAACACTT
This sequence comes from uncultured Verrucomicrobiota bacterium, assembly GCA_964482575.1. GTDB lineage: Bacteria > Verrucomicrobiota > Verrucomicrobiia > CAIQCK01 > CAIQCK01 > CAIQCK01. The sequence continues at coordinate 8,360 of CAZAAF010000092.1, forward strand.
ATGGTTCAGAACATAGGTAACACATGGTTGAGACCTCTGCAAAAGTCGCCGCCCAAGGAGCGGCGATCTCCAGATCGCCGAGTTGTCTGGCCGCGGCGGTCTCCCAGCCGCCGCACGGTCTGGCTTCTGCAACGGTTCGGCGATTTGGAAATCGCCGCTCCCTGGGGTTTCTCAGAAGTCTCATGGTTGGACTGAAATCGGTGCTTTCGCAATGGACCCTGCCGTTCCCGTGGAAAACCGGAAAAACCGGGCCTCCAACGGCGCAACCTCTCCAAGGACAAGGGGTTGGGGGCGATACCTTTGGATACCATCAAAATATTTGCCAGATGCCGCGGGGCGGGCTTAGGATACGGCGTTTGCAAAAAACCAAAAGAAAGAACAACACCATGCCAGAAGAAGCGCAACCAACCGGTATCAAGGGATGGGTCACCTATCGTCCGGAGATCAAGGTGCTGGACTGCACCATCCGCGACGGCGGTTTGATGAACGAGCACAAGTTCAATTTCGACTTCGTCACGAATGTGTATCAGGCGTGCGTCGCCGCCGGTGTGGACTACATGGAGTTGGGTTACAAGGCGTCGAAGAAGCTGTACACCCGCGACCAGGTCGGCGCGTGGCGGTTTTGCGACGAGGAGGACATGCGGAAGGCCGTCGGCGAAAAGAGCCCGACGCTGAAGCTCTCGGCCATGGCCGACGCGGAACGGACGGATTACCACGACGACATCCTGCCGCGCGACAAGAGCGTGCTGGACATGATCCGCGTGGCCACCTACATCCACCAGATTCCCACCGCGCTGGCGATGGTCAAGGACGCCCACCAGAAGGGGTATGAGACCTCGCTGAACCTGATGGCGGTCTCGACCGTGCAGGACCTCGAGTTGGAGAATGCGCTCGAGGCCATCTGCGCCTCGGAAGTGGACGCGCTCTACGTCGTGGACAGCTTCGGCACGTTCTACAGCGAACAAATCCGCGACCTGATGACGAAGTTCAAGAAGCACGCGAAGCCGGCGGGCAAGCAGGTGGGCATTCACACCCACAACAACATGCAGCTCGCCTTCGCCAACACGATCGAAGGGATCATCCAGGGCGCCACGATGCTCGACGCGAGCATGGCGGGCCTGGGCCGCGGCGCGGGCAACTGCCAGATGGAGTTGCTGCTGAGCTTCCTGCACAACCCGAAGTTCCACCTCCGGCCCGTGCTGGAGTGCATCCAGCACCACGTCGAACCGATGCGCGAGAAGTTGCGCTGGGGGTTCGCCATCCCGTACATGGTCACCGGCTGCCTGAACATGCATCCGAAGTCGGCCATGAAACACATGGAAAGCGACCACTACCGCGACATCGTGAAGTTCTTCGACACGGTGACGGAAAAAGAGTGCTAGACGGCCGACGGCCGTTCACGCCGCGCGGGATTTGGATTCATCCGCAAGGCGCGTCTTCGCGTCCCAGGGATGGCGTATGCCTGCGACCGGGCGAGGCCTTTGTGAGAAGGCAGACGCTGCGGTGCAGACTGAACCCCGTCTGCTCACAGGCCGGCCGCCTACTCACGTCGGCGGCTACCCGGAAAGGAATCTCTCCGTAATCGCGTTCGCAGGAACGCGGACGCCGGGCCGGCCACCGGCCCCTTCACTGGTTCACATGAGCGCGGAGGCGGCTCAAGCGCTGGACCCGTCCTTCTCACCCACCGTCCGCCTCGTGACCTCGGCGGCTACGGCCACCGCGGAGAACCATCCCCGTAGCCGCGCTTGTGAGAGCGCGGACATCCCCTTGCACCCGTATGAAACCGCGTCGGTCCCGGCCGCCTCCTCACGTCGGCGGCGACCTTGGATGCCCCCGTAGCCGCCAACGTCAGGAGGCGGTGCGCCCGGATCGCGCGAGCTCCGAACCTGAAACGACGATGGAGACGAATCCAATCTCATCCCAAACGCACACCGATCTCTCCGCCTCGTGACCTCGGCGGCTACCGACGGGGATCATTCCTGCCGCCGCGCTCGTGAGAACGTGGAGACGGTTCTACGGGAGACAAGGAACGCGCAAAACAGGATGAACGGGTTTCGCAGGATGAAACAGCGCTCCGCATTCGCAGAATTCAGCCATCGCGTCTGTCTTCCGCCTCCTCACGTCGGCGGCTACCCGGGAGGCCATTCCCCGTAGCTGCGCTCGTCAGAACGCGGACACCCCCCGCCCCTTCACTGGTTCACATGCACCACCGTCGCCGGCGGGAAGCCGTTGAAGTAGGTGGAGGAGGCGTGACTGTACGCGCCGATGTTCTCGCTGTAGAGCAGGTCGCCCAGTTCGAGGTCGCCGGGCAGATTCTCCGCCATCGAGACCACATCGAGCGCATCGCACGTCGGACCGAAGACTGAACAAATCTGCGTCGCCCCGCCCTTGAACGACTTCAGGTGGTAGTGGCAGTGGTCGAAGATGACGCCCGAGAAGGTGTGATAGACACCGTCGTTGATGTAGTAGCAGAGTTTGCCGTCGCGCACGGCCTTGCCGATGATCTGCGAGACCGCGGTGGCCGCGGTGGCCACCAGGAACCGGCCGGGCTCGGCGAGGATCTGCACGTCCTTCGGGAAGAGCCGTTCGATCTCGCGGTTGACGACCTTCGCCAGCTCGCGGAACGGCTTGACGGTGTCGTCATACGGCGCGGGGAATCCGCCGCCGATGTCGAGCAGGTTCATCTTCGTGTAGCCGCGCTCCTTCGTCTCCTTGAAGACGTTGGCGGCGAGGTTGATGGCCTGGACGTAGTTGGCGAAGTTGGTGGTCTGGCTGCCGACGTGGAAGCTGAGGCCCTCGACCACGAGACCGGCCTTGTCGGCCTCGAGGATGAGGTCCACCGCCTCGCCGGGGGCGGCGCCGAATTTCGACGACAGCTCCACCATCGCGCCGGTGTTCGGCACCTTGAGCCGCAACGCGAGGCCCGCGTGGGGCGCGTGGCGCTTGATCTTCCGGATCTCCTCGGAGTTGTCGAACGTCACCAGCGGCTTGTACTGGTCGAGCTGCTCGAGCGTCTCGGTGGCCTTGATCGGGTTGGCGT
>CAZAAF010000093.1:0-3214 GCA_964482575.1 uncultured Verrucomicrobiota bacterium
TCGCCCATCGCCTCCCCCACCAACTCGACAATGACGTCCGGCTTCCGTGCCAGCACGGTCTCGAGATTGATCTGTGGCCATGGTTGCCGGGTGTCCCCCAGCACATTAACGCCCCCCGCAATCCCCAGCAGGTCGTCGAGAAAACCGCCGGGACCAACCGAAAGCAGTTCCCGAAAACTGCCGCGTGTGCGCCCCAGAATCAGCAAGGTCCTGCGCGGTGGTTTGGGGGCGGAAGCGTGAATTCCCTCCAGTTCCGCCCGGATCTTCTCAGCAACATCGTGCGCATTCTTCTCACAACCCGTGGCCCGGCCGAGTTGTTCGATGGCACGTAGGATGTCGGCCAGAGTATTCGTCTTCAATACGAGCGTCGCGAACTTTGCCGCGGCGCACTGTCCACGCATCCGGGCGGCGTAGTCGGCCATCACCACCAGATCCGGTCTGAGCGTAAGCAATTTCTCGAAACTGGCATCGGTATAACCTCCGATCTTCTCGCATCGAGTCGCGGCGTCCGGATACCGGCAGAAATCCGTGACACCCACGACGCGGTCGCCTGCCCCGATGGCGAAGAGCATCTCTGTAAATGCCGGCGAGGCTGAAACGATCCGTTGCGGAATCTCCGCCCCCGCTGCCACGCTGGCGACCCAAAGTGTTAGAACAATCCATCCTCTCATTTCAAAAGAGGAACGGAAGTTAACACACACCATCGACCAACGCGATGTGCAACAACGGCACGGTGCCAGAAGTCTCGAACAAATCGCCATCGTCAGAATTTCATTGAGAAGCCGCCCTGAACAAAGAGTGGTTGAGCGGGATTGTACACCCGGGACCCGACTGTCCCGGATGAACTCGGGAAAGCATCGTAACGTTTGTTGAGCACGTTGTTAACCCCCAGATACACCTGCGCCCACTTGCAGGGAAGCCACGTCAGTCGCGTATTGACCAACGTGTATGAGTTTTGCGCCAAGACATTGTTAAGGTCATTATTCGGAACCTGATTGAACGTGTAAATCACGTCCCAAGACCAGCGCAACCAGCGCACCGGTGTCCAAGCCACACCGGTGGCGATGGTTTGCTCCGGTGCGAGTGGAACCTGTTTTCCATCGTAAGTACCACCCTTGAACGTGGAGTTTTGCAGGGTGTAGTTTGCATAAAGAAAAATCTGATCCACCGGCTTGGACTGCAGGCCAAACTCAATGCCATTGTGCGTTTCATCGAAGTTCTGGTTCTGGTAAGTGAACGGATTCGTCTCAATGGCATTGTGCAGGTCGGTGTGATAGAGGGCGACGCTGCCACCAAACTCCTTCCTGGGATTCCATCGGAAACCCACCTCGTAGTTAGTGGCTTTTATCTGGTTGATATTCGCGTTCGCGTGGTAGGCAGGGTCCACCGAAATAAGATCGCTGCCAATCGGCAGTTTATAGGACTGTGAAACGTTGACATAGGCGCTCTCGGTCTTGGTGAACGAATACACGGCTCCGAAACCCGGGCTGAAGCCGTCGTAGGTACGGGAACCGGCATCCCGGCTGAAGGTTCCCCAGTTAAACATGCTGTAATCATAATAGCGGCCGTCGTAACGAATGCCGGCCTGAAGACGAAGCTGTTCGATCACGTCAACGGCATCCTGAGCAAAGACACTGTAGGTGTCGTAGTTGACATACTCGTCGAGGCCGTCACCCGTCCAGCCGATGGCCCCATCGTAGGCGTAGTAATTCTGATGAACGAACTCGAACCCGAACGTCGCGCGGTTCTCGCCGCCGAGCACATCGGCGACATGGTTCAACTGCATGGTCGCACCCCAACTCGGCTGGCTGATCTGCTCCTTCGTCCAGGGCCCCGCAACGCTGGCGGAGGAGTTCATCACCTCGGTATAACTCGCAATGTAGGTTTTGACCTGTGCCGAGAGACCCGAATCGTAGGCTTTCTTCCAATCAAGGCTCCAGCGCGTGATCTCGTCGTCGAATTGATAGACGTAGCCGCCGACCTGGTCTGGGTTCTGCTGATACTTCGTTCCGGAGAGGTTGCCGGGATTGCGGGTGCGGTCCTTGGTGTAATAAACGTCCGTGTCAAAATCGCCCCAAGCGGTGGTAACACCAGCACTGCCATGCGCATTCTCTGTATAGAAGGAGCTGAAATCGCGCGCCCCATCACCTTGCGTGTACGTGCCGTACCCGTAAACACGGCTGGGGCCCACCGGCGTACCACCATCGGCATGGCTGCTCCAATAGCCATACGTACCGGCGGACGCGTTGATGTTGGCAAAGCCGTTGGTAATGTCGGGTTTGGTAATGATGTTGATGACACCGCCGATGGCGCCTTCACCGTAGATGACGGAACCGCCGCCACGAATGATCTCAATGCGTTGGATGTCCTGTGCGGGGATGGCGGGCCAATGTGCGTTCGACGTGCTGTCGCCGGGACTGTTCACGCGGACGCCATCCACCAGCACGAGTACGCCCGTGCGGTCGCCAAACCCACGCATGTTCGGCTTGGAGTCAATGCCAAAACCGACGGTGTCGGTGTTATGGATGCCCACCTGATGGGCAAGGATTTCAGGCACACTTGTGTCGCCTAATTGTTGAATCTGATCGCGCGTGATCACGGTGGCATTGACGGGCGTTTTTGCAAGGGATTGATTCTCTCCAGGCAAACGTCCGGCGGTCACGACGATTTCCGATAGTTTTCCCAGGTCGTTGGTGCCGGACAACATCTGCTGCGGAATGGCATTGGTCCCGGATGACACCTGTGGGGGGACCGCGTTGGTACTGGGTCCTTCCTGCTGGGCAACGGCAACGGCGGTGGCAAGACAAACAACAGCTATAATGACGGACTTCATTGGCTGACGGCTCCTCTGTGTTTCGAGGGATCAGCCAACCGATGAACTCCATGGCCCAGTCCACCATTCGTAACCAACAAAAAACCTTCAAGGCTCGATCGAGCGTTGAAGGTCGGATATGGAAGACAAGGCCGGTAGGCCACTCCCTCATCCTTCCTTCTTGCGAAGAAGTTTTGTCCACGCCCGTGCGCGGACAGATGAGCGCGCGTTGATCGGTCTCCTGACTTCTGGCTTCAAACCTTGGTCTCGCCTTCCCAGGTCGTTTTCAGCAACCCGGTGGCTCTTGAGACTTCGTAACCAGTCACAGTGGCGCAACCGTGCCGGATTCTCACCGGCTTCCCGCGTTGGCCCCACCCCCGCAGGCCAAAAACAACCCCCGGT
>CAZAAF010000093.1:3224-11334 GCA_964482575.1 uncultured Verrucomicrobiota bacterium
TGGGCGCCGTGTCGATCTCGGTCGACCACTAAACATTAAAAAAGTCGCCCCCAAGGATCTGCTTGAACCGCTGCCTGACCAAATCCGGCATCCCCCGCGGCTCCGATGACACCCCGCTGGATTCAAAAGTGACTCCCGGATGAAGCTTGAGAGCCTCCTGCAAAAGACGCGAAACTTCCCGTTGCCATTCCGCATCGGGGACCGGCACAACCGGGTGAACCATCACATGGTCGCAGCCGCGTTCCACCAGTTGGCGAACTGCGGTCATCAGGTCAGGCATCCCCTGCTCCAGAAAACACTGCACAACGGCATCGCAACCCAATCGCCGCTGCCACTCATGAGCAGGAAGCAGGGCTGGATTGCCGCTCTCCACTGTCCGGCTGGCGCGGGCAACGAGAAGGACTCCGGTCTTGCGTGAGGGGGCCGTCGTGTTCGCACCGGGGGGAGGCTTTGTCACGGCGTTGTTCCAATAATCTGCTTGTTGAGTAACCGGGCTACTATATCATTAGGCAGCCGTTAAACAAGTGAAGCACGATATGGTCTTGCTCGAATTCAGCATGTATCCGCTCGGCCGGGGCGAAAGCGTCAGCCGTTATGTGGCCCGGTCGCTGGACATCATTGACCGCAGCGGACTGGATTACCGTCTCCACGCGATGGGGACGGTGCTCGAAGGCGAGTGGGACGAGTGCATGGCGGTGGTGAAGAAGTGCTACGAGGCCATGCGCAAGGATTGCGATCGCATCGAGTGCGTCGTCAAGATGGACTACCGCAAGGGCCGCCGGGGCCGATTGAAGACCAAAGTGGCCCGTGTTGAGAAACGTCTGGGCCGCAAGTTGAACACCGCCTAACCTCCACCCCGTTTATACCATGCCACTCACCGTCGCCAAAATCCTCAAGGGCATCGAGCAACTCAACTACGAGCTGTCCACCGAGACGCGCCTCGTGCGGGCCGGCCAGAAGGAACAGCAGGCCACCGAGCCGATCATGAAGCGCCACGAATGGCTCGCCTCGCTCTCTGTCGTGAAGCTGGTGCAGGCGCAATTAAACCGGGCGCGCGATCCCGATGAGCGCGAACGGCTGGAACGGCTCTACTTCTCCTGCGCGGGCCTGTACACGTATCACAAACTCGCGAAGCTGGACGACCAGTTGCAAACCGGACTGGCCAGCCACAAGGTCAGGCTCCATGGCGAACAGGTCCCCTATTACAACCTCTCGTCGCGCTTGCAGAACGAGCCCGATTTTGCCAAGCGCGAGGCGCTCGGCGCCGCCATCGACAGCGTGTACCGGAAGTTCAACCCGGAGAAACTCACCCTGCTGCAACGCGGCCTGCAAACCCTGAAGCGCGACCTCGGGTACAAGAGCTACATCGGCTACTGCGAGGCGTCGAAACAATTCGATTACGAGAAGTTCATCGCCATTCTGGACGAATCAGGTCACCGAACCGCCCTGCTCTTCCGCGACCATTGGGCGCGATGGATTCAGGTAAAAACCGGCAAGGCGTTCCGCACGCCGGAGGGCAAGCCCGCGCTGAACCGCTGGCACGCCGCGTACATGATGAAGATGGGCGATTACGACGGGCGCTTTCCCAAAAAAGAGATGCTGTCCACGCTGTTCGGCTCACTGCGGCGAATGGGCATCGACCTCAAGGCCCGGAAAAACATCAAACTCGACCTGGAGGAACGCGACCGGAAGAACCCTCGCGCGTGTGTCTTCGACTCAAGAATTCCGCAGGAGATTCACCTGCTGTTGAAGCCGGTGGGCGGCCAGAGCGATTACGAGACGTTCCTGCACGAGGCCGGCCATGCACTGCACTTCGGTTTCTCCGACGCCAGGCTGCCCTACGAATACCGCCATCTCGCGCGCTCCAATGCGCTGACGGAAACGTACGCCTTCCTGCTCCAGAACATCACGCTCAACGCGATCTGGCTCGAGGAAGTGATGCACATGAGCCGGAAGCTGGCCGCACAGATTCGCTACTACCGCGTGTTGAGCGACCTGTTCATGTACCGGCGCTACATCGCCAAGCTGCGCGCCGAGTTCGCCTTCTTCCGCCAATACGAGGCGCAAGGAGCGACGGCCCTGAGTGACGGTCGGATCTACGCCCGGTCGTTGGTGGAATACACTGGTCTCATCTATCAACCCAGTGGATATCTGTTCGATATGGATGACGGATTCTATAGTGCCGACTACCTGCGCGCATGGGTCGGTGAGGCGCAGTTGGCGGACTATCTGCGGCGGAATTTCTCCGAGCGGTGGTGGGCCGACAAGCGTGCCGGCAAGTTCCTCGTGGACCTCTGGCGGTCCGCGAGCACACAGGAGGCGGAGCCAGTATTGAGTGAACTCGGCTGCCAGCCGCTGGACACCACCAACCTCGAAGGCCGCTTTGCGGAGTTGGAATCCCTGAAACCATGAGCGGTCAGGCGGCGATTGAAGTGGCCGCGGCCATCCTGCGACGCGACGGCTTGATCCTGATCGCCCAGCGGCGCGCAAACGACCATCTGGCGAACTTCTGGGAGTTTCCCGGCGGCAAACGCGAGCTGGGCGAGACCTTCGAGCAATGCCTGGAGCGCGAACTGCGGGAGGAACTCGACATCGGCGTTCGCGTCGGCCGTCTGGTTCACGATGTCACGCACACCTACCCGGAGCGCACAATACGCCTTTGTTTCTTCGAATGCGAACTCCTCACCGGCGAGCCGAAACCGATCGACTGTCAGGCTTGCCGCTGGGTCTCGGCCGGCGAACTGCGGGATTATGATTTTCCGCCGGCCGACAAGGAACTGATTGATCAACTGGCCCCGCCCCGCGGCGGCGGCGGACCGGCTTGAGAACGCGTTTTTGCTTGGCGTCGCCCCGCCGATGACGGGATAACTGGTATATGCAACAACAACAGGATTCGCGCCAACGAACCATTACGCTCGGCCATAGTCCAGACCCGGACGATGCCTTCATGTTCTACGCGTTGGCCACCGACCAGATTGAGACCGGCAACCTGCGCTTCCAACACATCCTGCAGGACATTCAGACGCTCAATGAGCGTGCCACCCGCGGCGAACTGGACATCACCGCCATTTCGATTCACGCCTACGCCTATGTTCTCGACAAGTACGCATTGCTGCCGAGCGGTGCCTCCATGGGCGATGGCTACGGCCCGATGATCGTCAGCAAGAAGAAGTACTCCAAGGACGACATCGCGAAACTGCGGATCGCCGTCCCGGGATTGATGACCAGCGCTTTCCTCGCCATGCGGCTCTGGCTGGGACGCGACTTCAATCACATCGTGGTGCCGTTTGACCACATTTTCGAGGCCGTCAAGCGTGGCGAGGCGGACGCCGGCCTCATCATTCACGAGGGCCAATTGACGTACCAGAAGGAAGGTCTGGAACTCTGTGTGGACCTCGGGGCCTGGTGGAAGGAGGACACGGGCGGGTTGCCCCTGCCCCTCGGAGGCAACGCCATCAAAAAGACGCTGGGTACGCCGTTGATGAGCCGCATCTCAACGCTGCTGACCGAGAGCATCCGTTTTGGGCTGGACCACCGTGCGCCAGCCGTGGCCCATGCCATGGCCTACGCCCGCAACATGGACACGCCGCTGGCCGACAAGTTTGTCGGCATGTACGTCAACGATTGGACTCTCGACTACGGCGACAAGGGCCGTGAGGCCATCCGCCTATTCCTGCGGCGCGGCTATGAATCGGGCGTGCTGCCCAAGCCGGTGGAGTTGGAGTTCGTCCACTAGGGTCCACAATCATGCAACGCAGTAAGGAAAGACACCGGGTTCGGACACCGTCACCTTCTTCCCGCCTGCACGGACTTGATACCCATCGGACTGGAACTTTCCTTGGAGAGGGATGACATTGCCGCCGTGGACGACATCGCGCCCCCAAAACGAATAGAATCCGCGGAGGGATATCTGGCGCTCGGCATGCATGCGGAAGCCCTGGCCGAAGTGGACGCCGCGCTGGCACAGCAGCCCAATTTCGAAGAGGCCGTTTCCTCCAAGGCGCATATCCTGCTCTGTGCGAAAAGGTATCGTGAAGCCGAGGAATGGTTCATCAAACTGCTGTTCCTCCGCCCGGCCAACGCCGACGGCTGGATTCATCTGGCCTACTGCCGACGGCGGACCCGGTCGCTGGAAGCGGCCGTGGACGCGCTTGAACAGGCGCTGCGGCTCCGTGCCGATCACCCGCTTGCCAATTACAACATGGCCTGCTACCGCGCCGTCCAAGGCTGGCACGGGGAGGCATTGCGGTTTCTGGAAAAAGCCATCCGCAAGGACGCGTCTTATGGCAGGCTGGCCTGCGAAGAGGAGGATTTTAAAAGCATGAAACGACTGCCGGCGTTTCAATCGCTGGTAAAACCCGCCTGATCCCGGCGGCGATGTCTGAAAAAGACATCGCTTTCGATATTGCAGTTGGCTCTTACATCGGTAGGCTGACCCTTATGAACGTCGCGTTTGGTTCCCTATTCCTGATGTCCTGGGCGTTGTGGATCGGTTCAGTCGTCTTCTTCTCTTTTGTGGTGGCGCCCACGGCATTTCGCTCGCTGGAAGTGGAACACGCGGGCAAGTTCATGCGCACCCTCTTTCCCCGTTACTACCTGCTGGGTCTTCTCTGCGGTCTGATCGGGTTGAGCAGCGGGGGTGCGCTGATCGCCACACATTTCTGGCCGTGGCGAAGCGGCGCCACGGTCTTGTCCATGGTGCTGGGGATGATGGTAATTGTGGCCTGGGCCAGACAGCGGCTGGTGCCGCGCATGGATTCCCTCCGCGAGGAAGCCTATGAGGCGCGGGAGTCCGACGACAAGGAGGCGCGCGAGGAAGTGCTGGCGCGCTGGCACCGGTTGCATCGATTGAGCGTATGCCTCAACCTGCTGGTGCTGCTCCTCGGAGTCGCTTCAGGCCTGGCCTGGATCAGTTGGTGGCTGGTGTTGCCGGAGCGCTGGTAGCGCCGCCGCCCGCCGACAGGCGTGGCAAACAGGTCGGACCAATCTGCGACCTCAAATCCACGTAGCGCTCGATCTTCTCGACGCGGACATGGTGGCGATGATCGCCGATTTCAAATTCCGCCTCCTCGCCCGGCTTCTTTCCCAACAGGGCCTGGGCCAGGGTCGTCTGGTAACTGATGATGCCACGATCCACGTCGCTGTCCCACGCACCCAGAATTGCGTACCGGACCGGTTTGTTTTCCGTCAGGTCCGCCAGTGTCACCACCGTGCCAATCCCGACACTCTCCGACTTGGCGTCGGCAAAATCCGTGCCCCGCGAATTGGCAAGCATGATTTCCAGTTCGCCCTTGCGCGCCATCAGCACCTTCTGCATCTCCTTGGCGGCCTTGAATTCAAAATTCTCGCGCAGGTCGCCATAACTCCGGGCAACGGCAATGTCGCGCATGTTGGCTGGAATGCGCTTGGAAATCAGTTCGTCGTATTCGTTCTTCCGCTGTTCCAAGCTCTCCCACGATACCGAGATCGTTTGCTGCCGGACCTCGGAACCGCCGGCCAGCAGGGCCTGGATCGGTGGATGCACCCGGATGATCCGCGCCAGCAGTGAGCGCCGGTCCATCTCCCCCACAACCGGATGCACCAGCAGCTTGCGCGCGATGTCCCGGGTCTCCTCAATATCCGCATCGCGCAACAATTCGCCCAACAACGCCTGGTCGTTGACGAGGTATTCGAGCAACAGGTTTTTCCTGCGAGCGGCGCCGCCGTCATCGCGCTGGATGGCCTGAAAAATGGCGCTCGCCAGCCGCGTGTTCAGCAGCGGTGCCACCACCCCGGCCATCGCCTTCTGGTGGCGGCTCCGGCAAACCCACAACAACAGGTCGCTCGTGGCCGATTGTTCACGAACGGCACGGTCAAGGAAGGCAGACACGGCCTCGACCTGTTTTTCGTCGATCAAAAAGTCGATGATGTCGCCGACCAGCTTTGTGTCGGCGTCCAGAAGAATCTGACGGAGCGTGTCGTGCCATGTGTCCGGATACGCGGTGCGCAAATGCGGCAACAACCTCTTCTGCTTCGCCGAGGGCAGCGATTGCAGCAACTCCCCCAGATGGCGGACGTTCCGCACCACTTCGTGGATCTGTTCGACCGTGTGCGGCGTCTGATGGCCGCAGAGAGCCGCCAGCTCGTCGCGAACCCAGATGGCTTCGAGCGTCATGGCCGGTGCCTTGTGAGAAGCGACCTTGATCTCGTCACTCAACCCATGGATCACTGGCCCCAACGTGCCCGGCTTGTCCGCGAGCTGGTCGGCGATGCGCAACAACTGCTCTGCCGCCTGAAGCTTCGGCTTGAGGTGCGCCCCGGCTGCAAAGGACTTGAGCAGTTCCTCCTCGGGCCGCTGAGGCTTGTCACGCAGGATGAACGGCTCGGTCTTTTTCGCCGGCACGCCAAAATGGGGGTCCTTCTTCATCAACCGCTTGGCGCCGTCCCACCATTTTTTCCAATCCTCCACGGCAACCACCTCCGGGGAGAGGGCCGCCGCGATGGGATCGGCCAGCAACTGGCCGCCGAAACTGGCCAACACGATGCGCATCAGTTCCATGGGCTGATCCGCCGCCAGGACCTTCAGCGCCTCCAGATCGGCCACTTTCCGCACCAGGATGTGTTCCGGAGGCAAAATCTCCAGCGATTCCGCCGCATAGCGCGCCTCCATGGAATGACCGGGCCGGCCCTTGAAATCGATCTGGAACTTGCCAAAAATGTTGTCGAAGGTGGTAATCTTGCCAAAACCCCAACTGCGATGGATGCAGTAAACACCGGGACCGAGCTTCTTCAGCGCGTCCACGTGCCGGGCTTCAACCTTGCCATCGTCCAGTAATGCTTGGATTTGATCGTCTATCATGTTGAAAAGTGATACAGGTTATAGCGTGACTGCCATCAATCCAAGAGAAATTGCTTTCGAGCTGCTGTGGGCGTGGGAGAACGGACGGGGTTCGGCGGACGACCTGTTGCACGACGCCCTGCAGAAATCGTCCCTGCCGCCGCGGGACCGCGCGCTGGTGACGGAACTGTTTTACGGCTGCCTGCGCCAGAAGGCCGCACTGGACTGGCTCATGGCGCAAAAGGCGGCCAAGCCGCCGAAGCCTCATATTGCCGCGCTGGCCCGCCTGGGACTGTACCAGTTGTTCTTCCTCGACCGCATCCCCGCGCATGCAGCGGTCAATTCGACGGTCGAACTCGCCAAAGGCCAGTCCTCGGAACGGTTGGCCGGCTTTCTGAACGGCGTCCTGCGCAATGCCCTCCGGGACCGCGCAGCGCTGGCATCGGCGCTGGCCCGCCAGCCTCTGGCGGTACGCGGCTCGCATCCGGACTGGCTGGTCGCGCGCTGGACGGCCCGTTACGGCGAACCCGATGCGCGGGCGCTGGTTGATTGGAACAACCGGCCGCCCAAACTCTTCGCCCGCGTCAACACCCTACGAACCACGCCGGATGCGCTGTTGAAAAAATGGCGCGAGGCGGGCATCGAAGCGGAACCCGCCACGGGCGTGTTGATTCCCCTTCCCATGATCGAAGTCCGTGCCACGGAATCCGCTGAACGATTGCCGGGATTCGCCGAAGGCGAGTTTTACCTTCAAGACCCGAGCACGTTGCTGGCAGTCCATTTGCTGGACGTCCAACCGGGTGAACGCATCCTGGACACCTGCGCCGCCCCCGGCGGCAAGATGGCCTGCATGGCCCAGATGATGCAGGATCGCGGCCAGATTCTGGCCGAGGATTCATCCGTGAAACGGTTGAAACAGGTGGTGGCGAACTGCGCGCGGCTGGGCATCACCTGCGCCACGGTCCAACCCACCGGCAAAGCGGACCCGAACGAGACCTGGTTTGACCGCGTGCTGGTGGACGCCCCCTGCTCCAATACCGGTGTGCTGCGGCGGCGGGCTGACGCCCGTTGGCGGCTGCGGGCCGAGGATGTGACGCGACTGGCAAAGGAACAAATGCGACTGCTGGAAGGAGCTGCCCGGCGCGTCAAACACAGTGGCATCCTGGTTTACAGCACCTGTAGCCTCGAACCGGAGGAGAATCAGCAAGTCGCAGACGCTTTTGCGAAGGCCCATCCCGAGTTCAAACAAGACCGTTCTATCGAGACGTTCCCGCCCCGCGACGGGATGGATGG
>CAZAAF010000094.1:0-6773 GCA_964482575.1 uncultured Verrucomicrobiota bacterium
GCCTTGGCTGGCTCCATTTCACGCTAGATCCCGGCATGAAGGAGACCATGGAGAAGATGCGCGACTGGATTGGCGGTTGTTACGAGCAGTCCTGGTCCGTGAATCCGTCATGGATTGCCAAATTCAAGAAGCTCCCGGTTCATCCGGTCACACGGGGTGTGAAGCCGTTTCGAATCCACGACGAGTGGTATTATCACATGCGATTTCGCGACAACATGGAGGGGGTGATCCCGATCCTCAGTGCCGTGCCGCCCGACAGCACCCGCAAACATCCCGACGGTCCGCACAGCGGCAACCCCGCCGTCCGCGCCCGGATGGGCCAGGCCGAGGATGTGGCCTGGGTTTATCAGCGGCCCGACGGTGGACGCGGTTTTGGCATGGCCGGCGGCCATGTGCATTGGAACTGGGCGCACAACGATTTTCGCAAGGTCGTGCTCAATGCCATCGTTTGGATCGCCCGACTCGAAGTGCCGCCGGACGGCGTGCCGTCGAAGCAACCCACGGTGGAGGACCTCATCGCCAACCAGGACAGTCCGATGCCGGCCGGCTGGAATCCAGGGATGATCCAACAGTTTATCGACGACTTCAACCAGCCGTTCGAACCCGGGAAGTGAGCGTGATTGTGCCGTTCCGCATCCTTCTTGCCGCGGTGTGTGCGTGTGTGGCGGCCGCTGCGATGGCCGACACGGTGAAGCTGCCGGCCGTGGCCGATACGAATCTCAGTTCGCATCCATCGGAGCGGGATTTCAATTACGGTGGCAGTAGCCACCTGCGGCTCAAGGGCACCGAGATGTGGATGCTCGTGAAATTCGATACCGCATCGGTTCGCGGCTGGACCGTGGAAAAGGCGGGCCTGTTCCTGCACGCCACGCGGGCTCACCGGTTGAAGACGATCGGCCTTTCGACGGTGGCGACGGATTGGGTCGAGGGCGCGGGTCGCGGCGCGCGCGCGGATGGCGGTGCGACGTTTACATGGGCCGATTTCAATCGGACACGCTGGGGCGGTGCCCAAAGTGATTTCACCGACGCCGCCTTCGCGGCGGCGGGCACGCAGGTTCACTACGCCGATCTCCGTGAACACGGCGATGGCTGGTTCGAGGTCGAAGTGCCGCCATCGTTTGTTCACGCCCTCATCCACGGGGATTCCTGCGGCCTGGCGGTTACGGATGAAAAAGGCCAGACGCGAGCCAACAGCAATGTGCATTCGCGGGAGCAAAGCGGCTTCGCCCCCTATCTTCTCATCACGGGCCGGCCGACCGGGGTCACGCCGCCGTCGTCGCGCACGGTGGTCGCGCCGGCACCGGTGCCGAAACCACTGCCGCCGCCGGTGCCCGTCAACGAAGGGGTGGATTGGCGCGGGGGCGAGCCGCCGGTGCGCAGCGGAGCCATGCGCGTTTGGGCCTTTGGCGAGTGCGAGAAGGTTCATCCCGTCAGCGGCAACCTCCTGGAGGAAACGGGCCCGGCGAATTACGGCCGGGCGCCCGCGGGGGATTATCGCCGGCGCAACACGGTCTGGGACGGCGCCGCCTCGACCCTCCACCTCGCGGGCGCGCGCAACGAGTTTGTGACGTTCCAACTGTGCGTGGAGGCGGTGACGGGCGAACTTCGCAACGTCCGCCTTGAAGTGTTCATGCCGGGGGCGCGTGTGGAGAGCTTCAAGAACTGGTATGTGCGCGACGGTGACTGGTTCGCCGAGGTGGCGGCGCCGTTGCCTGACGCGTTTGCCATACCCGACCCGCTCAACCATGTGGTGGGCCAGCGGAACCAGACGCTGTGGGTGGACATGTGGATTCCACACGACATGCCGGCGGGGACTCATGCAGGACGCATCTGCATCCGTGCCGACGGGGTCGCGCCGTTTGAAATCCCGGTGACGCTCGTTGTCTGGCCGTTCACCTTGCCGGACACGCTGTCGTTTGACGTGGACCTCAATGGCTACGGCACGCCGGTCAATGCGGAGGGTGAACTGGGCATGCACCGGCTGGCTCATGCGCATCGCACCACGCTGAATCTGCTGGGTTACAACCAGGCGGGGCGTGCGGACGCCGCCGCGGTGCCGCCGCTCGAGGGCAGCGGTCGCGCCCTCCGGGTGAAGGACTGGAGCACGTTCGACCGGCGTTTCGGCGGTTACTATGACGGCAGCGCGTTTGCGGACCTGCCGCGCCGCCACGTTCCACTCGCCCACGCCTATCTGCCTTTTTGTGAGGGATGGCCGTCGGATATCCGCCGGCACTACCATTACACACCCACGACGACCGCCTATCCCGAACTGATTGCAGAACATGCGCTGGGTGCGCCGCCGGTCGAAGAGGCGTTTGATTCGGAGTTCAAGGACGAGTTCGTGGCCGTGCTGCGTCAATTCGCCAACCATTTCCAGTCCAAGGGGTGGCAGCACACGCAATTCCAGTTCTACCTGAACGACAAGTATTACTTCAAAGACCCGAAGCAGGGTGGACGCGGCAGTTCGTGGTGGTTGCTCGACGAGCCCATGCACCGGGACGATTGGCTGGCGTTGCGGTTTTTCGGCCGCCTGTTCCGGCAGGCCTTGATGGAATCCCCGAACCCGGCGTTTGTGTTTCGCGCCGACATTTCACGGCCGCAATGGCAGCGCGATTGGCTGGATGGCATGGTGGACCTGATGTGTGTCAGCGGCGAGTTTTTCCGCAAGAACGAATTATGCATGGCCATGCGCCGTCGCGGCATCACCTTCTGGCACTACGGCACTGGGAACGAGATCCGCCGCAGCAATCTCACGGGCGAGGCGTGGGGCGTGAAAGTGTATCTGGCCGGGGGGGATGGTTTCCTGCCGTGGAACAGCCTCGGCAATGACAGCGCCCTCGACCACCCGACGCCGACCGCCATTCTCTATCCGGGGGCGCGCTTCGGCATCGACGCGCCACTGGCGAGCCTGCGATTGAAGGCGTTCCGTCGCAGCCAGCAGGACGTGGAATACCTGGTGCTGCTGGCGAAGAAGATGGGATGGGATCGTGCCCAGACCGCGGCGGCGCTGGCCCCGTGGCTTCATCTGGAGGCGCGCACACGGCAATCGTCGGAGGAGGATGCGGGCCGGATGGAGTTTGACGGCCTGACCAGCGATTTGTTTGCACGGTTGCGCGCGAGTGTGGCGGCGATGCTGGTGAAATGAGCCGGTGGGCGCGCCGGATGCAAGTTTTGACTCGCGGTGGATGCCCTCATCACCTAATAGAAAGAACACCATCGTTCACTCCTGTGACTATGAAAATGACGCATAAACTCATCATCGAGCCCGGCAAGGACGCGAAACTCAAACACCGCAATCCCGATGCCACGCCGGGTTTTCACGATAAGTCCGAGGCGGAAGAGACCCTGGAGAAGAACATTGAGCGTCTCGCCGGTCTGCAGTTCCGGCTGTACGCCGAGCAACAGCGTTCGGTGCTCGTTGTGTTGCAGGGCATTGATGCCGCCGGCAAGGATGGGACCATCCGCCACGTCATGTCGGGGTTGAATCCGCAAAGCTGCAAGGTCACGGCTTTCAAGACCCCGTCAGTCGAGGAGCGGGCGCATCATTTCCTCTGGCGCATCGACAAGGCGGTGCCGGCCAAGGGGGAGATCGGCATCTTCAACCGGTCGCACTACGAGGACGTGCTCGTGGTGCGCGTTCACGGTCTGGCTCCCAAGGACGTCTGGTCGGCGCGCTTCGACCAGATCAACGCCTACGAGAAGCTGCTCACGGACAACGGCATCACCATCGTGAAATTCTTCCTGTTGATCAGTAAGGATGAACAGAAGAAGCGGCTCGAATCCCGGTTGGAAGACGCCGACAAGAACTGGAAATTCACGCCGTCGGATCTGGCCGAGCGCCAGATGTGGGGCGACTACATGAAGGCCTTCGAGGACGCACTCACCAAATGCAGCACGCCGTGGGCGCCGTGGTATGTTATTCCAGCCAACAAGAAATGGTTCCGCAATCTCGCCGTGTCGCAAATCCTCGTGGAGACGCTGGAGAAAATGGACCCGCGATTCCCGAAGCCGGCTTTCGACCCGTCGAAGCTCGAGGTGAAATAACGCGTCCGTCCGGCACGTGCCGCCCGCTCTGCCGGCGCCGTTCCCGCGTCGCGGACGGTCAGACGATGGACCGGTGCAGGCCCAATTCAGACAGGACCGACCGCACCTCGCCGACGCCGCGCGTCTGCCGGGCCTGGAACCCCAGCGCCTGGGCCGCCTCCACGCATTCGGGGTTGTCATCGAAGAACAGAATGTGCTCCGGGCGGGTCCCAAGGTCGCGGACCACATGGGCGAAGGACTCCGGGTCGGGTTTCATGAGGCGGATTTCGTGCGAGAGATAACACCGGTGGAACTTTCCCGGGAGTCTCGTCTCCTCGAGGAGGCGGTTCCAATGCAGCTCGTTGTTGTTGCTGAGGCATGCCAGGAGGAAGTGGGGCTTGAGCGCGTCCAGCAGGCTGAGCGCGCCGTCCATGGGCCCGCGATCCCAGCTCACGAAGCGCCGCATGAAAACATCCGGCGCCATCGCCAGCCCCAGTTCGGACAGGGCCTCGCGCGCAAACTCGTCCGCACTGCATTTCCCGGTTTCGAACTTGCGCACGGCGGGCGATGTCAGCCAGAACCGGCGAGCGCCTTCCTTGTCCAGCTTGTTGCCGGACAGGGCGATCAAGGGGGCGATGCCGTCGAACTCTACCAGCACGCCGCCGAGATCGAAAAGGAGGACTTGGATGGGGGAAGAGGTCATGGTGAAAACGCGGATTGCAGGTGGACTTACCGGATGGTTGCGCCCGCCGGATCATATCGCAACACGCCGCCATCCGTGACCGTGGAAAATTGGCCGTCCATGCGTCCATCGGTTGGGGCCAGCGGTTTGACGCCGGGCAGGTAGGTGGGCGTGTCGGTCACAAGCGATTCGAGGGCGCGGGCGAACACGGACGGATCCGTGGCCAGCGTGGGGAAGAAGACGGTCCAGCCTTTGCCGACACGGCGTGTCAGCGGCGCGAGCCGTTGGTGATCGAGCGCGTAGCGCAACGTCGCCGTGCCGGGCGCGGTTGGTTCGGCGCCGGAACGGATGAGTTCGATACGGCGGACGCTGATGCCGAGCGTGCGTGCATCCTGGGTGCCGTGGTCGGCCGGGGTCCAGGGTTTTACGGCGATATCAAGCCGGGCCACCGATTCGTTGCCAAGCGCGTCGGCCGGCACGTGCCATTCGCATGTTTGGGCGCCGGCCTTCGTCATGCGGCCGACCGCACGGCCGTTGACGCGCACCTCGTTGCCGTCGGCCGCCAGGCTGTACGCCGGCACATCCGCCGTGAGGCGCAGCGTGCAGTCGCTGCCCGGTTTCACGGGCAGGTAAACGCCCGGTCGCGCGCCACTCCAGCGCATGGTCCCTTGGGACGCGCGTTCGCCGTGGCTCCAGTCACCCCACAGCCACGCGTCGTCGCCCTCGCGGCCCACCTCGAGAGTCCAGTGCGCCGGGGCATCGCCCTCGAGGACCGGTTTCAGCAGGCCGGTGTCGTTCGCAGCATCCGCCAGCAATTGTGTCCGCCAGACGTCGTTGGGATACAACCGGCCGCCAACCGGTTCACCGGGCCGCCCGGCGGCAATGAGCACGCCGCCGCGCCGCACCCATTGCTCGATGGCCGCGGCGGCTTTCGGCTCCAGCACCGGGCATTCGGCGAGCACCAGCCATCGGTGATTGTGCAATCCCTCGTCGGTCACGGAAAGGCGCGTCACGAAATCCAGGTCCACCAGGTCGCGCAAGGTCCGGGCCATGGCATAACAGCGGCGGACCGGTTCCTGCGCGAGCGCCCAGGTTTCCCGCGGCACATAGAGCGCGGCGTCCACGCGCGGCTGGCGCGGCACAAGCTGCACGGCATTGGCGCGGTAGTTTTTGAGCCCCGCCGTGTTGTCGAGGACGTTGTTGGTGTAGTAGTGCAACTGGCGCGCGCCGGACGCGGTGGCGTTGTAGATGCGGGCCACCACGCCTGTGGCGTTCACGCCGCTGGCGGGTTCGAAGCCGCAGAAGGTCCGGTACTGCCGCGTGGCCGTGGCCACTTCGCGCGTGATGGTGAAATTGGCGGCGTAATCGCTGCCCTCGTTGGTGATGCGGATGCCCGCGCCGAACGGCGCGATGGCCTTCGCCTGCGCGGTGAAATCCGCGCCCAGAAACGGGCTGCCGTCGCCGCCGGTGCAGAGATAAATCTCCGTCTTCGGCATCGCCCGCCGCGTGGCGCGCACCCAGAACGCTGCCCAGTGGGTCATGGCCTGCTGGTACCACTCGACGAAATCCACCCGCGCGCGATCCGACGGGGCCTTGTCCGGGAAAAAGGTCTGCACCGCCTCGAATCCCGCGTGGCTGGTGCCCCAGGCCTTGTTGAGTGCGGCGATGTTGCCGTACTGTTTCTTCATCGCCGCACGGAACGCGGCCACGGCAAACTCGTCGCCCGCCCACCAGCCGTGATGATTGTGATAGTCCCCCGTCAGCCGCGCCGTCCAGCCGCCTTCGGGTCCGGCGGGATAAATGCTCTCGCCGTAAATGCCCGTGACGCCGAGCAGCACGGATTCGATGATGCCCGTGTCGCGGTAACGGTCGGCAAACGCCTTCACGAACCGCTCGACATACCGCGGCCAGTCGGGATTGAAGATGCTCTGCACCCGGCTGTCCTGGCTGTGTTCGAGGCAGCGGTAAACGTGGGAGTGGGGACCGCGATGGAACCAGAGCGGGGTGGCGTAAGCCGAGCCCGCGATGAGAAACGGTACCCACTTCAGGCCGGCGGCCTTCAAGGTCG
>CAZAAF010000094.1:6783-11325 GCA_964482575.1 uncultured Verrucomicrobiota bacterium
ATTGGCTCCAGTCCCACCGGCCGGGTTCGGGTTCGACGCCCGCCCAATCCACGTAACTCTCGACGCTCGTGACGCTGAGGGCCTTGAACAGGGCCGCATCGGCGGGAGTGGCATCGTTGCCGAAGGTCAGTTCCATGCCCGACGGCCGTTCAACACGCAAGGCCTGCAGGGAGGCGGGATCGATCGTCTTGCTGCCGTTGTAATCATCCGGCTTGCGCGTGGTCACGGTGATCTTGCGCACGGCCAGATCGTGCGCACAGAACCGGAAATCCGTGTTGCCGTTTTCGCCGTGGCCAAGCCGTGCCGCGGACAGGTGAAAAATGCCGCGCCGCCAGCCGCCGTTCCCCGTCAGCAACAAGCTGTCCGTGCAACGGGCGTACTTGTCCGCGACATCGCCCGGGACAGCCTCCCGGTCGTACTGAAGCCGCAGCCACGTGAAGACGTCGTCATACACCTCGACGATGACATAGAGATCGCGCGGGCCGTTGGCGTAGGCCGGGTGATTGATCCCGACATACAGGTAATGCGTTGGCCCGCCCCGGGTGCGCCGGGTCGCCTGGCCGCCAAGGGTGACCGGAACATTCGCTCCGTCGCCGCTGGAGGGCACGAACAGGCCGTTGCCGCGGTTGGTTTCGCCAAGCTCGAGGGTGAGGTCGGGCAGGGCGCCATCCTCGGCACCGTGGACGGGAAGCAACCCGACCGTTGAAGACAGGACCGCCGCCAGGATCGTCGGGACAACTGATTTCATTGCGTTCACCTGAAACACTTGTTCATCGCTCCGGCGGTTCGCAAGAAGAGGATGACTGCATGGCCACCGTGGAACGGATACTCATCCGTTCCGTGACAGACTCGGAAGTCCGTCCTACTCGAACCGCTCCATCCAGCGTTCGTCCACCTTCACGAAGAGTTCGAGGAAAACCTTCTTGTTCATCGCCACTTCCAGCTCCTTGCGGGCCGCCTGACCGATGGAGCGGATGCGACGGCCACCTTCGCCCAGTAGCATCGGCCGGTAACGTTCCACCGAGGTGATGATGTTGGCCTTGATATAGACGGTGGCGGGCGCCTTCCGGTCGCGGCGCGGCCGGTCGGCGACCTCCTCGATTTCGACGTTGCAATTGTAGGGCAGTTCGTCGCCGGTCTGGAGGAAGACTTTTTCGCGGATCAGTTCCGACATCCACTGTTCGTTGGACATGTCGGTGACTTGGAACTTGTCGTAGAAAAGCGGTCCGGTCGGCAGGCGCTTGAAAATCTCGTTCGCGAGCTTCGGCACGCCCTTGCCGTTCCACGCGGAGACCTCCACGACCGCGTCATAGCGCGGCGCCAGCGCCCGGCATTGCTCCAGGTACGGCTTGTGGTTGAGGTCCATCTTGTTGATGGCGAGGATGCGCGGCTTGGGGACGCGGAGGATGAGATTCTCGACGGCCTTTTCCTCGGCGCCGGCGGCGCGCGTCGGGTCCGCGACGTGCAGGACGAGGTCGATGCCTTCCAGCGCCTCATTGAGCCGATGGTTGACGCGCTCGGTGAGCTTGTTGCTGACCTTCATGAACACGCCGGGGGTGTCCACGAGCACGGCCTGGCCTTCCGGGCGGTGGATGACCCCCCGGATGAGATAGCGCGTGGTTTGTGGCTTGGGACTGGTGATGGCGACCTTGGTGCCCACCAGTGCGTTCAGCAACGTGCTCTTGCCGGCGTTGGGACGACCGGCGAGAACCACAAAGCCGCATTTTCCCGTCGGCGTGGCCGACGGGACTGGAGCCGGCTGGCTCATCGTGAAAGGAAACCGCGGAGATTAGGCGGAAAGCCGTTGCTGGCGCCGGGTATTGTACGCGGCGCGTGCGCGACGACGGCGGCGCTTGTCGCTGGGCTTCTCGTAGAAGCGCTGCTTCTTCATCTCGTCCAGCACGCCTTCCATCTTCAGCTTC
This sequence comes from uncultured Verrucomicrobiota bacterium, assembly GCA_964482575.1. Classification (GTDB taxonomy): domain Bacteria; phylum Verrucomicrobiota; class Verrucomicrobiia; order CAIQCK01; family CAIQCK01; genus CAIQCK01. The sequence continues at coordinate 8,706 of CAZAAF010000094.1, forward strand.
TCGCGCAACCTTCGCAACGCCCGCTCCACCGGTTCGCCTTTGCGCAACTTGATTTCGACTGTCTCGCTTACGTTCATTCTGTTTCTTGTGTCAGAACCGGGAATTAGCTACGGAAAACCCCTTCCCGTCAAGCATCCATTTTGTCTAATTTGACCCGAACCGGCATCCAGGGCTGCCGGGGAGGGTCCTGGTCGTGGGACGTATGCCCCGCCGCACGAAGTCCTTGGAAGATGACCGTTGGCAATCCACTCCCGTCCGGCTTAGAGTCAGTTGCGGTTGAATTCATTGCCTGATGACGGATAACACCCCAACCAAGGCGACCCTCCCGCCGGCTTCGGCCGGTGCGGCGGCCTTTGCACGCCCCGAGCTGCTCGCGCCCGCGGGCGACTGGGAGTGTGCCCGCGCGGCGGTCGAAAACGGCGCCGACGGCATTTACTTCGGCCTTGAACGGTTCAACGCGCGAATGCGTGCCAACAACTTCACCACGGCCAATCTGCCGAGGCTGATGGAGTTTCTCCACCGGCGCGGTGTCCGCGGCTACGTCACGTTCAACATTCTCACGTTCACGGATGAACTCCCCGAGGCGGAACGCTACCTGCGCGCCATCATCGCCGCCGGCGTGGATGCCGCCATTGTGCAGGATGCGGGCGTGTGCCGGCTCATCCGCCAGCTCTCGCCGGACTTCCCGATCCATGCCTCGACGCAGATGAGCGTCAGCAGCGCCGCGGGCGTCGAGTTTGCCCGCGAACTGGGCTGCCAGCGCGTCATCGTCGCCCGCGAGTGCTCGATCAAGGAAATCGAGGCGATTCACGCCGCGCTCCCCGCGTCCCGTTCTCCGATGGAATTGGAGGTGTTCATTCACGGCGCGCTGTGTGTGGCCTATTCCGGCCAGTGTCTGACGAGCGAATCGCTGGGCGGGCGTTCCGCCAACCGCGGCGAGTGCGCCCAGGCGTGCCGCATGCCGTATGAGATGATTTGCGACGGCCGGCCGGTGCCGCTCGGCGACCGTCGCTACCTGCTCAGCCCGCAGGATCTTGCGGGGCTGGAACTGTTGCCCGACCTGCTGCGCGCCGGGGTCCAGTCGTTCAAGATCGAAGGCCGGCTGAAGTCGGCCGAGTACGTGGCGAACATCACGCGGATTTACCGCGCGGCGTTGGACAAGCTGATTCACGAATCACGAATCACGAATCAGCCATCACCCGTCAATCCTGCGGACCGCTACGACATGGAGATGTCGTTCTCGCGCGGACTGTACACCGGCTGGTTTCGCGGCACGAACAACCAGGCGCTGGTCCACGCGCGGTTTGGCAAGAAACGCGGCGTGTTTCTCGGCGACGTTCTCCGCGTGCGCGGCGACCGCGTCGCGCTCCGGTTGCAGGCGCCACTCAAACCCGGCGACGGCATCGTCTTTGACGCGGGCCGTCCGGACGAGAAGGAGGAGGGCGGCCGCGTGTATGATGTTGAGACATACGGCGCAGAAACGCTGCTCGGCTTCGGCCGCGGCGACATCGATTTCAAGCGCGTTCGCGCCGGCGACAAGGTCTGGAAGACCAACGATCCTGAACTCGACCGCCGGCTGCGGCAGAGTTTTGCCGGTGACCCGCCGCGCTATCAACGGCCGGTTTCGATGGAGGTCCAGGGACGTGCCGGCCAGCCGCTGACACTGGTGGCGCGGGACGAGGAGGGACATGTCGTGCGACTGGCGTCCACGATGCTGTTGGTGGTGGCGCAAAAACAGCCGCTGGACACGGAGCGGCTGCGCGGGCAGCTCGGCCGGCTTGGCGGCACGCCGTTCGCGCTGGGCGCCTTGCAGAACCGACTCGAAGGGGCGGTGATGCTGCCGGTGAGCGAATTGAACCGGTTGCGCCGCGACGCCGCGGCACAATTGGAGGCGTTGCGTTCACAGCCGAAGCGATGGACGTTGAAAGAAGGCGAAGGGTGGAAGGCGGAAGGCGAAACGGCTTCAATCGTGGAGCCGAAGGACGCCGAACTGATAGTCCTTGTCCGCTCCATGCCGCAACTCGACGCGGCGCTGGGGTGCGGCCTCTCGACGATCTACTGCGACTTCGAGGACCCGAAGCTTTACCGCGAGGCCGTCGCCACGGTTCGACAATCCAAAATCCAGAATTCGAAATCGGAGATCTTCGTCGCTCCGCCCCGCATCACCAAGCCGGGCGATGCATGGATTCTCAAGCAAGTCCGATCCTGCGACGCCGACGGCTGGCTCGTGCGCAACTACGATCACCTGAGTTTCTTTGCCGGTAGCCGCTGCGTGGGGGATTTTTCGCTCAACGTCACGAACCCGCTCTCCGTCGATTATTTCATCCACCGCTTCCACCTGGAGCGCGTGACGGCCAGCTACGATCTGGACGCTGCGCAACTGGAAACGCTCCTGCGCGCCGCGCCGCCGTCGCGGTTGGAAATCACCATCCACCAGCACATGCCGATGTTCCATATGGAGCACTGCGTGTTCTGCGCCTTCCTGACCTCCGGCACGGATTACACCAACTGCGGCCGGCCGTGCGACCGCCATAACGTGCGCTTGCGCGATCGCGTGGGCGCCGAGCATCCGGTGCGGGCGGACGCCGGCTGCCGCAACACGGTCTTCAATGCCCTCGCC
>CAZAAF010000095.1:0-11289 GCA_964482575.1 uncultured Verrucomicrobiota bacterium
GCCCGAACGGAAACACCCGGGTGCGGGGGATTGCCCGCGGTAACAGTTTACGCCTGGTCGGCAACTTCGGGATAATGCTCGCGCAGGCAACTCGGACAGATCCCATGGGAAAAATCCACGTCCAGATGCTGGTGAAGGAACTCATCCACTTGCTGCCAGTAGGCCTGGTCGTTCCGGATCTTTTTGCAGTGGGAGCAGATGGGAATCAGCGTTTTGATGTCCATGATTTCGCTGATGTCCTCGATGGTCAGCAGGGTGTAACGGCGGTCCTCCAGCGCCAGCGGCGCGGTGGTGACCAACATGTGGGTTTCCTTCTCTCCCGCCGGTGTCCACAGCGTCACCCGGGCGCGGGACCGGAACACCGCGTGTCCGGCCAGGGACTGTCCGACGGAGTTCCGAACGACACAATCCGTGCACGCCGTTGCGCGTCCACAGCCTTCCGGGGTTTCCGTGGAATGCAGGCAATGGAAGATCTCGCCGCCACGCCTGTTGTGAATCGTCCCAAGATCGGTTTTCAAGACCCGCAGGGCCATGGCATTCGCATAGACAATCTGGACATCGTCGTCCACGACGAACACCATCAAAGGGATCGCGTTCAGGATGTCGCGATGCGTCATATCAAGGGAGAAGTCTGTGCGGGTCATGGAAACTGGTGTTTCAATTCGAGCATGGCGTCTGCCGCATTATCGGTTTGATTCCGGGAATACTCCACGAGGTTGTTGCCCGTGACAAATTATCTACGGGGGGGCATGTCAGACAACCGGCAGGTCGTCAGAAATTGACGAATAGAATTCAGCCGTTGATGGGACGTAAACGTCCTTCTGCTATTTGGCGGCGGGCCTGTCCCCGAACAGGAACATCCGGGGCGGGGGGCAGCCGCCACGCGGCGCGCAGCTTGCGGGGTTTCGAAGGCGGCAGTTTGACAGCCGGCAGATGCTGCCGCTGGCCGCCTCCATTCCCGCCTCCGTCTCCAACCATCCGTTTGGGCAACACACCCTGAACTGGCGGGTATTCGTGTTGCAGCATCCAAGGAGTCTCGTAGGACGATTGAATGCAACTCGGTGGAGACCTGCGGATTGGAAATCCGCGACACAGCCGGCTGGAAGCCGGCGCTACAGGTTCCTATCCCTTCGCCCGGGGATGGAACTGGTAATGGACGCTCTTGAGCCGCTGGCTGTCCACGTGGGTATAGACCTGCGTCGTGGAAATATCCGCGTGACCCAGCATCTCCTGAATCACGCGCAGATCCGCGCCGTTTTCCAGCAGGTGCGTCGCAAAACTGTGCCGCAGCATGTGCGGGCTGACGTGCTTGGCGATCCCGGCGCGCTTGGCGGTACCGCTCACCAGCGTCCAGAGAGTGGCGCGGTTCAGTTTCCGGCCGCGATTGCTGAGGAAGATGGTGCTGGGCGTCTGGGGACGGACCATCTGCGGTCGCGCCCGGTCCAGGTAGATTTTCAACCGTGACAACGCCTGCCGACCGATGGGCACGATGCGTTCCTTGTTGCCCTTGCCGATGACGCGCAGGAAGCCGGACTCGAAGTTGATGTTCTCGAGCGTCAGCTCCGCCAGCTCGGACACGCGCAGGCCGCTGGCATACATCACTTCGAGGATCGTCTGGTCGCGGAGGGTGCGGGGATTCTCGGTGGCGGGCCACTGGAGCAGCTTGTCCACGTCGGCCATCGAGAGCGCCTTGGGCAGCGACTTGAACTTGCGGGGCCGGTCCACCAGTTCCGCAACGTTCGACGGCACGAAGTGGTTGGAGTAGAGGAATCGGAAAAAGACGCGGATGGCCGCCAGCTCGATCAGGATGGAATTGAGCGCCATCTCGCGCTTGCGCTGGTAATGCAGGTACTCGGTGATGTGCTGGGAGGTGGTTTCGCCCCAGCGTTCCACGTTGCGGCTTTGCAGGTAGCCGGCGAACTGCGTCAGCATCCGGCGGTAGGTGTCCTGGGTGTTCTTCGCCTGGCCGCGCTCCAAGGCGACGTGCGTGATGAATTCGTCAATCAGCGCCAGCATGGTCAGGGCACGAAATTGGTAATCGGTAATTAGTGATTAGTAATTGGTAACTCGTGATTGGTAATTGGGAGGAGGGCACAACCATGACGACCAGTTACCAGTTTCCAGTTACCGATTTCCAATCACCAATCACAACTCACGACTAGCTCGTCAGCAAATCCTGTCCGGTAATCCGTTTGTACGCCTCCAGGTACTTCTCGCTGGTCTTGGACACGATCTCAGCCGGCAGGACCGGTCCGGGCGGCGTCTTGTCCCAATCCAGCGTCTCGAGATAGTCGCGCACGAACTGTTTATCGAAGCTCGACTGGCCCCGGCCCGGCTGGTAGTCGCTGGCCGGCCAGAACCGTGAACTGTCGGGCGTCAGCACCTCGTCGATCAGGATAACCTCGCCGTTGGACAGCAGGCCGAATTCGAACTTGGTGTCGGCGATGATGATGCCGCGCTCGCGGGCGAACGCGCGTGCCCACTTGTAGATGGCCAGCGACGCGTCCCGCACGCGCTCGGCCAGGGGCTTGCCGAGGATGTTGGCGGACTCTTCAAAGCTGATGTTGATGTCGTGGCCGCTCTGCGCCTTGGTGGACGGCGTGAAAATCGGCTCCGGCAGTTCGGAGGATTCCTTCAAGCCGGCGGGCAGCTTCACGCCGCAGACGCTCTGGCTCTTCTGGTATTCCTTCCAGCCCGAGCCGGCGAGATAGCCGCGCACGATGCACTCCACGGCGAGCGGTTCGCACTTGGTCACGATCATCGCGCGTCCCTCGAGCTGGCGGCGGTACGGCTGCAGCTCCTTCGGGAACCGGGCGAACTCCATCGTCTGGACGTGGTTGCGCACGATGTGCCCGGTCTTCTCGAACCAGAACTTCGAGATGGCGGAGAGCACGTGCCCCTTGTGGGGGATGCCGGTCGGCATGATCACGTCGAACGCCGAGATGCGGTCGGTGGCCAGGAACAGCAGCGTGTCGTCGAGGTCGAAAATCTCGCGCACCTTGCCGCTGCGGAGTTTTTTCAGGCCGGGAATGTCGATGGTCAGCAGGACGTCGTTGGTTTGGCTCATGGCGGTTCGATTCTACTGATGCAGGGTGAAACGTGAAGTGTAAAACGCGCTCCGTGTTCCTTTTCCGGGCGGCCTACGCGCCGCGGCTCAACAGCTCGATCATCAGCCGCACGCCGAAGGCGGTGGCGCCTTTCTCCTGGTACGGTTTCGCGTCGGAGGCCCAGGCCGGGCCGGCGATGTCGATATGCGCCCAGGGCACGCCGTCGTCCACGAACGCCTGCAGGAACGCCGCGCCCGTCAGCGTGCCGCCGTAGCGGCCGGCCGAGTTCTTCACCGTGGCGGCGTCGCTCTTGACCATGTCGCGAAACTCGTCCACCAGCGGCAGTTCCCACACCGGCTCGCCGGTGGCCTCGGACGCGGCCTGGAGGCGCTTGCGCAACCCGGCGTCGTTGCCCATCAGGCCGGCGATGTTGTGGCCGAGGGCGACCACGCACGCGCCGGTGAGCGTGGCGAAGTCCACGATGGCGCCGGGCTTGTGTTCGCAGGCCAGGGCCAGCGCGTCGGCGAGGATGACGCGTCCCTCGGCATCGGTGTTGATGACCTCGATGGTCTTGCCGCTGCGGGTGGTGACGATGTCGCCGGGCCGGTAGCTGGCGGCGCCGGGCATGTTTTCCGCGGCGGCGATGACGCCGATCAGGTTCACCGGCAGGCGCAGGAGCGCCGCCGCGCGCAGGATGCCAAGCACGGCGCAACCGCCGCACTTGTCCCACTTCATCTCATCCATCTTGTCGCTGGGCTTGATGCAGATCCCGCCGCTGTCGAACGTGATGGCTTTGCCGACCAGCGCGAAGGGCTTGGCGGTTGACCGCGGGTTGCCTCGATACTCGAGCACGATCAGCCGGGGCTCGCGGGCGCTGCCGCTGCCGACGGCGAGCAGGGCGCCGAAGCCGCCGCGCTCGAGCGCACGCTTGTCCAGCACGCGGCAATGGAGCCGGCCGCGCGACTCGCGCGCGAGCGCCACCGCACGACGCGCCATTTCAGCGGGGTAGATGACATTGCCCGGCAGGTTGGCGAGGGCCTTGGTCCAGTTCACGGTCTCGCCAATGATGCAGCCGCGCTGGATGGCGTCGCCGGCGGCGCGCACCTCGCCGGGGCTGACGTGGAGAGTGGCGGTGCCGAGCCGGGTCCTCGGCGGGGCCTTGGACGGCTTGAAATCGTCAAAGTCGTACTGGGCGGCGGTCACCGCTTCGGCGATGACCCCGGCGCGCCGGGCGTCTCCGGCGTCGAAGGCGGCGCGCTGGACGCCGATCTCACGCAGGCGGCGGGTGGCGGCGACCACCGCGCGCCGGATTTTCGGCAGCGTGGCATCCTTGCGCGGGCCGAGCCCGACGAGCAGGGCGCGGGGGGCGGCGAGCTTGCCCTGGGTGTGGACGACGCAAATCTGGCCGGGTTTGCCGGCAAACTCCTCGGCGGTGAGGCCGCGGAAGAGCGCCGCGGGGGCGGGCGGTTGCTCGGCGTAGAGGAAGAAGACGACCGCATCGGCGACGGCGTTGGCGGCCGGGGTGGTTTTGGTCTGGATTTTCATGCGTGTCAGGATTATAAACGCATTCACTCGCCATGCAAGGAACGCCGCTCATCCCCGTCATTTTTCTTGCCGCAACGGCGGCCTGGGGTCAGATCGAAATGACGCCGCGCATGACGAGCATCACCCTCTTTGCCAGCGGCGGCGCGCGCATTGAGACGGAAAGCCCCGCGCCCACCGCCACCGGCGAAGTCTGCTGGCTCCACCTCCCGTTCGACGCCCTGAACAAGCCGGGGCACGCCCCGCAACTGGAGCTGTCGCCCACGACACTGTTCGACGGCCCGCCGCACTTCGGCACTTCCGCCCGGCCCCATACGGACATCGCCACGGACATCGCCGGCCTGCTGGCGGCCAACACGGGTGCGTCGGTCGAGGTGCGCACGGGCGGCACCAACGAGTTCTTCCGCGGCCGGTTGAAGTTAACCGGCGATCTCGCGTTGATCGAGGAGGGGACTAATCGCTCCGTGGCCGTGGCCGTCCCGGCCATCACGGTGGTGCGCCGGCTCGACGGGCCGCTGCGGACGCGGGTCGAGTCGAGCCGTCCGGCGCGGGCGTTGGTGGCGCTGTGTGTCAGCACGAACACCCCGTTGAATGTGCGGCTGGCCTATACGGTTCCTGGCGTGCGCTGGTCCCCGGTGTATGAGATGGTGCGGAACAGCGAGACGACGGCGCGGTTGACGCTGCTGGCGGTGGTCGATGGCGATATGTCGCGATGGCGCGGCGTGCCGGCGCGGTTTGCGCTCACGCCGGGCGGGGCCTCGTGGGACGCCCCGGAGGTGGGCGGGGGAAAGGTCGTGTTGTTCAGCGAGGATGTGCCGTGCGAACCGCAGGCGCGAGTGGTGATTCCAGACCGGCCGGACCAGCCGGCGACGGTCCGCACGACGTTGTTGCTCTTCAATCGTTCGAACCAGACGTGGCCTGTGGCGCCGTTGGGGATGAAGATGATGTTTCCGGCAACGCCGACGCCTCCCGGGGGCACGGCGATGATGGATTTGGACGAGCCGTCCCCGTTGCGAGTGGACCGCCGTGTGAAAGAGATCAGCCGCCGTCCGGCGGGGCCGCCCGGGGCCGGGGCGAACGAGGAGGTTTTGGCGGTGGCGACCCTTGTCTTGAGCCATCGCAGAGAAACGCCGTTGCGGGCGTCGGTGGTCTGCACGGCTCCCGCGGTGGTCGAGGAGACGGTGCCGCCCGTGGCCACGGAACGCGATGCCACCGGGGCGCGCCGGCTGCGGTGGAACGTGGAGGTGCCGGCCGGCAAGCCGGTGGTGTTGCAGATGCGCTACCGCGCGCTGGTGAAACCGCTGTCCCCCGCGGAGACAGCCGCGCCATCGTCCGGGGAGAAGAAACAACCCTAGGAACGGGCGTTGCGCGCCGGCTAGTGCTTCTTGCCCGGCTTTTCGGGCTTCTCCTGGTCGCCGACAGGGCGCATGTTCTCGAAGGCCTTCCGGATGCCCGGCGTGCCCGGGACAAATTCCTCGGCAATCAGTTTGTCCGCCACCGTGAGCTGCACGCCGTGGCCGTGGATGCGGTCGCCGTGGGTTTCCCCATCGTTGAAATGTCGGCCGCCCGCCTCGACGCTCTCCGTTTCGATGATCTTCTTTTCCATCGGCTTGAGGTCGAACTTTTGTTCGGCCCCGTAGGCGGCCTCGACGCCGCGTGTGGCCGAATACCCGCGGACCTGGGTCTTGACGATGCCCCATTTGATTTTCACACCGGTCACCGGTTTGGGAGCCGTGTTGGTGATGGTGACACGCAACGCCATCGAGGCGGCGTAATCGGCTGCGTAGATGAACATCCCTTCCGTGCGCTCGCCGGAGTCGTGTTTCTTGGAAATGCGTTCGACCTTCATCTGCAGCGGCGACTGCGCATAAAGGGGCAGCCCCCCCCCCACGGCGCCCACCCACACCAACAGTCTTTTCATGTCATGTCCTCCGTCCGGCAGACGCTGGCACAAAACGTCCCCACCGGTCAAGACGGACCCTGCCGTCCGGCCGTGTATCCAGGGGAGGCGGGAGTCACGGTTCCGCAAGGGGAGAGGGAATGCAAACGGGCGGTTTGGAGTGACAGGCACGGAGGCGGCGGGGGCGACGGCGTCCCGGCCCGCACCTGCCGGGGACGGGTTGCCGGTGCTACCGGGACTTGCTGCTTTTTCCGGTCCTGCCGGAAGGGGGCGAATCGCCGGCGTCAGGTCCGACCGGGTGAAGCTTGGTGAGCGTCTCTTTGACCGTGGGCGGCACGATTTCCTCCAACACCACCTTGCCGTCAAGCATCACCTGGACGCCGTGGCCGATGATCTTGTCGCCCAAGGGGGACACGTAGTTGTAACGATGCCCTTCGGCGTCGACAGTCGCCGTCTCCAGAATCTTGATTTCCAGAGGTTTGAGATCGAATTTCTCCTCCGCGCCGTACGCCTCGGTTCCGGGGTTCTTGCTGTTGGCGCGGGCGCTCTGGTGTTGTTTGACGATGCCCCAGCGCACGGTCACGCCCGTCACGGGCCGCGGGGCGGTGTTGCGCACGGTGATTTTCAGGGAGCGGCTTTGCACGTAGCTGGCGCCGTTGGCGAACGTGACGCTGACATCCTTCTTCATGATCAGCGGTTTCACCTCGAGTTGCAGAGGCATGATCTGTGCCGCCGCGGGGAGGACCATCGCGGCCCACAGGAACAAGAGGAGGCCTTGCTTCATAAAAACTCCCTGAGTCCTTGCCGGGAATCCTGTCCCGGGCAGGGCTTGAGGGTCTCACCGGGAGTGCCCGCGGTCAATAGCGGAGGGGGCCGGCGCGTTGCCCGGGGGCCCACACGCCGGTTCCCGCAAACCGAAACACGGTTGTCGCCCGCCTATGACCGGGCCAGTACTTCGGCGATCTGGACGGCGTTGAGCGCCGCGCCTTTGAGCAACTGGTCGCCCGCGACGAACAGCGCGAGGCTGTTGGTGTGGGTCATGTCCTCGCGGATGCGGCCCACGAGGCAGTCGTACTGTTCCGTCGCGTCGATCGGCATCGGGAACAGGTTGCGCGTGCGGTCGTCCACCAGCTTCAGGCCGGGGGCCTTGGCCAGCGCTTCCCGCGCCTGCGCCACGGAGATCGGCTTCTCGAATTCCGCCACGATGCTCTCGCTGTGCGCCCGCAGCACGGGCACGCGGATGCAGGTGGGGCAGACCTTGATGGTGTCGTCGTGGAGAATTTTCCACGTCTCCTTCACCATCTTGTTCTCTTCCTCGTTGTAGCCGTTCTCGGCAATCGCCGTGTTGTGGCTGAAGAGGTTGAAGGCGTACCGGTGCGGCATGATCTTCGGCACGGCGGGTTTGCCGGCCAGCACGTCGCGGGTCTGGTCCTCCAGCTCCGCCATGGCTTGCGCGCCGGCGCCGCTCGCGGCCTGATAGGTCGAGACCAGCACGCGCCGCAGCTTGGCGATCCGATGCAGCGGCCAGAGCGGCATCAACATGATGATCGTCGAGCAGTTCGGGTTGGCGATGACGCCCTTGTGCTTGAGGATGTCCTCCGGGTTGATCTCCGGCACCACCAGCGGCGCGGTCGGGTCCATCCGGAACGCGGACGAGTTGTCGATCACCACCCCGCCGGCCTTCACGGCGTCGGCGGCGAATTCCCGCGACCGGCTCGCGCCAGCCGAGAAGAGGGCGATTTCCACGCCCTTGAAACAGTCGTGCGTCAGCTCGTGCACCGGCACCGGCTTGCCGCGGAAGTCCAGCGTCTTGCCCTTCGAGCGCGCGCTGGCGAACAATGAAAGCTTGCCCACCGGAAAGTTGCGTTTTTCCAGGGTCTTGATCATTTCGACGCCCACCGCACCGGTGGCGCCGACGACTGCAACGTGATACTGACGGCTCATAATAGTTGTTTCCGTATTCGACTTCGGCTTTCCTTGCCGAAAGCGGGGCAGTATAATCGCCCCCGGACAACGTGCAACAGCTTTTCGACGAACTCTGCCTCCGGCTTGATGCGACCCCGCCCCTGGCGGTGGTGGTGAGCATCGAACTCCAGCGCCTCGGCCTCTACCGGGACGGCGTCCTGGCGCAGGAATGGCCCGTATCCACCTCCCGTTTTGGCACCGGCAGCCAGATGAACAGCTTCCGGACCCCCCTCGGGTTGCACCGGATTGCCGAGAAAATCGGCGCCGGCACGCCCCTCAACACCGTTTTCAAGGGCCGTAAACCGTTGGACCGCACGAAGTTGAACCCGCTCCGGCCCACGCAGGACCTCATCATGTCCCGCATCCTCTGGCTCGATGGCTGCGAGCGCGGCCTCAACCGCGGCGGCGACATGGACAGCCACGACCGTTGCATATACATCCACGGCACCACCCACGAAGACCGCATCGGCACGCCCGACAGCCATGGCTGCGTCCGTATGCGCAACGCCGACGTGGTGGCATTGTTCGACCTTGTCGAGAGCGACACGCCGGTGTTCATCGGTTGAACGCCGGGGGAACGTTTGGTTGTTTTTTTGAAACTTCGTTCCCGTGTACCGTGTCTTGGGTGGAAACGGGAAGGAACGACAACAGGGAACGTTGCTTATGAAAATCACAACCGCCATTGCCGGGTGTTGCCTCATGACCGCTGCCGCGTGGACCCACGCGGGCGATGACCTGCCCTCGGACGCCGAAATCCGCGACCTCCTGCGCCAGCGCATCGAGGTGGCCCGGCGGGGCTTCGGCATGGTCGTGGGACTGGTGGATGAACACGGCACGCGCGTGGTCAGCTGCGGACGGTTCGAGCGCGACCATGGTCCCGAGGTGAACGGTGACACGGTTTTTGAAATCGGTTCGACCACCAAGGTCTTCACCGCCGCGCTGCTGCAGGACATGATCGAGCGCGGGTTGATGAAGCTGGACGACCCGGCGTCGAAGTATCTGCCCAAGTCGGTCCATCTGCCCGTGCGCGGCGGCAAGGAGATCACGCTGCTCAATCTCGTCACCCACACCTCCGGCCTGCCGCGGATGCCGGAGAACTTCGCACCGAAGGACGAGCACAATCCCTATGCCGATTACACCGTCGAACAGTTGTACGCGTGTCTTTCCGGTTGCACGCTCGCGCGCGACATCGGCGCCAAGTATGAGTATTCCAACCTCGGCTCCGGCCTGCTCGGCCACATCCTCACGTTGAAGGCGGGCAGGGGATACGAGTCGCTGGTGGTGGACCGGATTTGCCGGCCGTTGAAGATGAACGATACCGGCATCAAGCTCGATGCCCGGCTGAAGGCGCGGCTCGCGCCCGGACACACGGCCGCCGGCGCGCTGCAGGCCAACTGGGACCTCCCGACGCTGGCCGGCGCGGGTGCGTTGCGCTCGACGGTCAACGACCTGCTGAAGTTCATCGCCGCCAACATCGGCCTGACCCGGTCCAGCCTGACGCCGCTGTTGCAGAAAACGCACGCCATCCGGTTCCGCGGCGCGGCACCGGACCTGGACGTGGCGCTGGCCTGGCACGTGGGCCACAAGTTCGGCACGGACCTCGTCTGGCACAACGGCGAGACGGGCGGCTACCACGCCTTCATGGGATTCGACCCGGCCAAACGCCGCGGCGTGGTCCTCCTCTCCAACAGCGCGGGGTCGATCGACGACATCGCGTGTCATTTGCTGGTGCCCCAATACAAGGTGAGTTCGCCGGAACCACCCAAGGCCCCGGCGGAGGCGAAAATCGATTTCAACATTTACAGCGCCTACGAAGGCCGGTACGAGATGGCGCCCGGCGTTTTCTTCACCATCCGCCGCAACGGCAATCGCCTGATGGCGCAACTGACCGGCTAGGACAGCCTGGAAATCTTCCCCAAATCCGAGACCGAGTTTTTTTACAAGGCCGTGGAGGCGCAACTCCTGTTTGTGAAGAACAGCCGGGGCGAGGTGATCGCGCTGATCCTCCACCAGAACGGCGCGCATCCCGCGGCGATGAAGGTGAAGTAGGCCGCCCGCGCGTTCCGCCTTACTGCTGGATGGGCGGAAGCGGCTTGGGCACGGGCTGGAGGTCCTTGAACGAGAACTTCAGCGAGGGCGGGGAGATTTCCTCCGCGATGACGTTGGTCCCGATCAGGACCTGGACGGCGTGGCCGCGGATGATGTCGCCCCAGCTCCGGCCGACGTTCTGGTCGATGCGTCCCTCCACCTCGACGGGCGTGGTCTCGATGTTCTTCACATCGATCGGCTTGAGCGTGATCTCCTCGCGCGCGCCGTGCAGGACGGGTTTCGAGGTGGAATCGCGCGCAACGTTCTTCCTGAGGACGCCCCATTGGATCACCACGTTGGTCAGCATTTGCGGGGACTGGTTTTCCACCGTGATGTGCAATATGGCGGTCTCGCGATAGTGGGCGCGGGCCAATGCACCCAGCGTGGGGGTGTCGGTTGCGTCCGGCAGGTATTTCCGTTTCACGACGCGCCGGACATCCAACGACACCGTGGCGTTGTGCGCGGCCCGTTTGCCCGGTGCCACGGTCGGCGAGATGTATTTCGCCACGAGATATTTCAACGCGTTGGTGCCCGACAACAGGTTGGTGTTGGTCTTGGTCGGGTTGACGACCGCCTGCGTGGACGATGAACCGGCGCGTTGGACCGGCAGGGATGAAATCAGGGACGGCGGCACGGACGCAGTCGCCGGCTTGGCCGGCATGGCGCCGGCAGGCGGCGCGGGTGCTACGGGTTTGGGCGCGGGCGGCTGGGCGGGAGGCGTGACGGCTGCCACGGCGGGCTGGGGGT